>CAYVXS010000007.1:5060-10538 GCA_964454885.1 uncultured Pirellulales bacterium | reverse complement strand
CACACCGGTTTTCGAAACCGGCTCGATCAGCCACTCCGACACCTCTCCGGCATCATAATACAAAATCCCGCTTAATTTACTCTTCAAAATCTCTCTTTGCAAGAAGATAAAACACTTGTTGTGTAGGCCAAGTGCATTTCTCATTTGGGAAATAATAAAAAACTCTAAAAAAATAGTTGCAGGAAGTTTCTATTTTTGTATAATTTTTAATATGAGCAGTAACTGTATATCTCGTTCCATCTTAAAGGCCATCCTCGGCCTTAGCAGCCTGCTTTTGCGCCGCAAGGCGCAATAAATACCCCACAAACAATCTATTTCTATCTGTTTTTTCGTAAATTCATGGCAATTTCGCTCTGTTTTCGGCATAATTTGTCGAAAGAGGACAGATGTCAGATGCCAGAAGACGGATGACAAATTATAAACGATAGATGACGGACACAGAAATCTGTGGAATCCGTGGTAATAAAGGAGAAAAAAGAATATGTCCGAAGAAAAAGTATTAATTTTCGATACCACCTTACGGGACGGCGAACAATCGCCGGGCGCCTCGCTTTCGATTGCCGAAAAGCTCGAAATCGCCCAGCAGTTGGCGGTCCTGGGTGTGGATATCATCGAAGCGGGCTTCCCGGTCTCCAGCCCTACTCAGTTCGAGGCCACCAAATTAGTCGCCGAACAGGTAACCGGCCCGACGATAGCCGGTCTGGCCCGCGCCAACGAAGGTGATATTGATGCAGCCGGTAAGGCGATTGCCCCGGCTAAAAAGAAACGTATCCACACGTTCATTGCAACCTCGCCGATCCATATGCAGTACAAGCTCAAAAAGACCAGCGACGAGGTCCTTAAAATGGCCGTCAACGCCGTTAAGTGCGCGAAAGGGTACGTCGATGACGTCGAATTTTCGCCTGAAGATGCGTGCAGGAGCGAAATGTCGTTTTTGATTGAGGTTCTCGCCGCGGTCATTGAAGCTGGTGCGACTACTTTAAATATCCCGGATACGGTTGGGTATATCCTGCCATACGAATACGGGCAAATCATCGCCCGGCTCAAATCCGATGTCCCCGGAATAGATAAGTGCGTCATCAGCACTCACTGCCATAACGACCTCGGTATGGCGGTGGCGAATTCGTTGGCCGGAGTGCGAAACGGCGCCAGGCAAATCGAGTGTGCGGTCAACGGCATGGGTGAACGCGCAGGAAACGCTGCACTCGAAGAAGTCGTGATGGGAATTCGCACGCGCCCGGACTTTTTCGCCACACAAAGCGCAGGTGGACTAACGACAAATATAAATACGAAAGAAATCTTTCGCACGAGTCAGTTGGTCTCGCAACTGACCGGCTTCGTAATACAGCCGAACAAAGCTATTGTCGGAGCCAATGCCTTTGCGCACGAGTCCGGCGTACACGTGGACGGCATACTCAAAGAACGAACCACCTATGAGATTATGACCGCCGAGAGCATCGGCCTGGTCGGCTCGCGCATGGTCCTCGGACGACATACCGGTCGTCACGGATTCGTGGACAGATGCAAGCAGCTCGGTTTCAAACTGAACAAGCAGGAAACGGAACACGCTTACAGTAGGTTTCTGGAGATCGCGGATAAGAAAAAGGAAGTCTTCGACGAAGATGTTGCGGCGATTATCAACGAAGAGATTCACGTCGTGGAACATGTGTACGAGCTTCAGTATCTGCACGTAGCCTCCGGGACGGGGACTCTGCCGACCGCGAGCGTCAAGATGAAAATCAAAGACGAGACAAAGCAGGCCGCGGCATGTGGTGACGGGCCGGTCGATGCTGCTTATGAAGCCATCAGGGAAGCGACGGGACTGTCGCCGAAGCTGGAGAACTACACTATCCGTGCCATCACCAGCGGCAAAGAAGCTCTCGGCGAGGCGACTGTCAGGATCGCCGAGGACGGCAGGACTTTCATCGGCAGAGGTATATCGACCGATATTATTGAGGCCAGCGCAAAGGCGTACGTCGATGCGATTAACCGAATGGTCGCGGCAAAAGGCGGCACGCCGGAATTGAAAGCAGAACTTTAATTAATCTAATGAAAGATAAAAAGATGAGTATGACAATAACAGAGAAAATATTGGCAAAAGCAGCGGGCAAGGAAAAAGTCCGACCCGGCGAGCTGGTCGACGCAAAAATCGACGTTATAATGTGTCACGATGTGACCTCACCGCCGGCGATTTCCATGCTTGCCGAACGCGGGATCGATAAAGTATTCGACTCGGAGAAAATTGTCGTTACGCCGGACCATTTTCAGCCGGCCAAGGATATAAAAAGTGCCGAATTGCACAAACGCCTCGACGAATGGGCGAAGAGGCATAAAATAAAATATTATTACAAAATCGGCAGGGCCGGAGTATGTCACGCCCTGCTTCCCGAGCAGGGGCATATCCGGCCGGGCGAGGT
Source organism: uncultured Pirellulales bacterium (assembly GCA_964454885.1). Classification (GTDB taxonomy): domain Bacteria; phylum Planctomycetota; class Phycisphaerae; order Sedimentisphaerales; family Anaerobacaceae; genus JAFGPS01. The sequence continues at coordinate 8,121 of CAYVXS010000007.1, read as the reverse complement.
GATTGTAGGCGGTGATTCGCACACGTGCACATACGGCGCTTTTGCTGCATTCAGTACGGGAATAGGCTCGACGGATACGGCGGCGGCGATTGCGACTGGACAACTCTGGTTCAAGGTGCCCGCATCGATAAAATTCGTGCTAAACGGCTCATTAAGCCACGGTGTTTACAGCAAAGATGTAATCCTCACCGTAATTGCGAGAATCGGCACAGACGGTGCACTTTACAAAGCGATGGAATTTACCGGCCCGGCCCTGGCGGAAATGTCTATGGAAGCGAGAATGACCATTACGAATATGGCCATCGAAGCAGGCGCTAAAAGCGGCATTATCGGTTTCGACGATGTCACTAAGCAGTATCTCGACGAGCACTTGAAGGACAAGAAGGACTACACAGTTTTCGAATCAGATAGCGACGCCGAATACGTCGCGGTCGAGGAATTCGACTGCTCTACAATCGAGCCGATGGTCGCCCTGCCGCACTTGCCGAGCGGTGGTGTCCCTATCGGCGAATGCGCCGGTATGCAAATGGACCAGGCATATATCGGAAGCTGCACGAACGGCAGGATAGAAGATTTGCGAATAGCGGCGAAAATCCTCAAGGGAAAACAGGTCGCCATCCGCACATTGATTGTACCGGCAACGCCGACTATCTGGAAGCAGGCAAAAGACGAAGGTCTGTTCGATATATTTTACGATGCCGGCTGCGTTATTGCGGCTCCGACCTGCGGAGCGTGCTTAGGCGGATTCATGGGCGTATTGGCCGAAGGCGAGAAGTGCATCAGTACAACCAACAGGAACTTCGTCGGCAGGATGGGACATCCAAAGAGCGAAGTCTATTTAGCCAGCCCGGCAACGGCAGCGGCAAGTGCCGTCGAAGGAAAACTGACTGACTGTAGAGATTACCTTTGAAACAAGTTGAATGCCTAATAAGATTTAGAATTGACTAAGCGGATTAGGTAGATAATGGCAAAGTCTATAGTTAAAAAGATGCGAAAGCATCGAATGGCAATTTTAATTGTCGCAATTATCGTATTCATTCTGCTTGTGATTCTCGGTTATGCACTGGGACCCGATAAAACTTGGGGACCGGCGGTTAACGACCAACAGACTGAATCCCGATAAAAGGATGCTTATTAACAAAACTCTTATTGATAAAGTATAAGGAATACAATAATGTCACAAGCACATAAATACGAAAGAGATCACATCAATACGGATGAAATAATTCCGGCAAGATATTTAAATACCGATGATAAAAAGGAATTAGCCAAACATTGCATGGAAGATCTGGATGGAAATTTTGTCAATAAAGTCCGACAAGGCGATTGCATAGTAGCCGGAGAAGATTTCGGCTGCGGCTCATCCAGAGAGCACGCCGTATGGGCGCTCCGCGGGGCGGGTATTCAGACCGTAATCGCAAAAACCTTCGCGCGAATCTTTTATCGCAATGCCATCGATAACGGCTTTTACCTGATAGAATCGCAGGACGCACCGGATAAAATCAATGACGGAGACGAGCTGGAAATTGATTTCAAAGCCGGCACGATAAAAAACAAAACAACCGGCAAGGACATAAAATTTAATCCGCTGCCCGATTTCGCACTCGAAATAATCAACGATGGAGGTTTACTTGAACATATAAAGAAATCCCTGTGAGACAGGCTTGTCATCTCGCGGGAAGGAGAAGCGATATGGCTAACACGAATATATTGGAACAGCTCGGCCAAAAAGGCGCGGATATACCCGCTTTGGTCGAACGTGTAATCAAGAGGCCGAAAGAGATTGCGGAGCTGATAGAGGCGCTGAAGGTCGAGAAACGCGCGGTCAAATTTAGATATGAGAAAGTGCTTCGTCTTACCAGTGAGCGACGGCCGGAACTGATATACCCCTATTTCGAAGTGTTCGTGGATTTGCTCGATAGTGACAATAGTTTTCTAAAATGGGGGGCCATTTTAACGATTGGAAATATTGCGGCCGTCGATAATGGGAAAAAATTTGAAACCATTTTCAAGAAGTACTACTCCCCTATTTCGGGCCCGACGATGGTAACAGCGGCAAGCATCATCGGCAGCTCGTCTAAGATAGCTCTGGCCAGGCCCGAGCTAACCGAGCGTATTACGAGCGAGATACTCAAAGTAGAGAAGGCTAAATTCGAAATGCACAGCGAACCGTCACCGGAATGTCGAAATGTAGCGATAGGACATGCAATCGATTCGTTCGATGAGTTCTTCGAGCAGATAGACAACAAAAAGGACGTTATTGCATTTGTTAAGAGGCAGCTTAAAAATACACGAAAACAAGTCGCCAAAAAGGCCGAACGGTTCGTCAAGAAACACGCAGATTATAATATCCAGCATACTCCAAAGAAAAAATTATACTACTGAGACAGGCTTATTATCTCACGGAATGAATAATTGTAGGGTGGGGCTCTGCCCCACCAAAATTTAATGGTGGGCTAAAGTCCACCCTGCCATAAAGAATAACTATTGGAAACTAATTGCAGGAGTTATTGAGCTTTATACTATAGAATATTTTTATGAACAAGAAAGGATAGAATATGGATTACTCGGACTTTTCTTTAATTAAGGCTCAAAAGGACGCAGGTGATCCTCTCTTTGGCGGGAAATTCGACGGTGAATTGACCGAGAAAGAGCGGCACCTGATAGGTTTGGCGGTAGCTGCAACGAAAGGCTGCCCCGACTGCACATCTGCAAGAGTGGAAGCGGCTAAAAAAACCGGCATTTCCGAGAAGGCCATAAAAGAAGCAATTAATCTTATCGCGGGAATGAACGCCGGATTCGTCGTCCGGACGGCCGTCAAAGGTTGCGGGAAATAAAACCGGGTAGAGAACCGGATGTACATCGTGACAAAACTAACCTAAAAGATTTTATGACAATTTCCCTTTTAACAAGCCGGATAGCCTTTTATGCTCGGTGTAGATCAGGAAGATTATGAATATGTCAACAATAGTTAAAAAAATCAAAAGAACCGAAAAAGTATGGCTGAACCTGTATAACTGGTAGATGACAAATAATCCCAGGACAAATTCGGCTAAAGGAT
>CAYVXS010000007.1:0-5050 GCA_964454885.1 uncultured Pirellulales bacterium | reverse complement strand
GATAAATCCAAAGCTTTCGCAGGTAAAGACCCGTGACAATCAATATCTTGATTATCCCATGAACCAGAAGGAAAATCGCCGCAAAAAATTCCGTATCTCTGGATGTGTGGGCGGCAAGGTTAATCAGATAGTTGGCTATTATGTCATTAGGGTCCTCTGAAAGCTCACCTTGAAGCAGGATATGGGTGTATTTTGCTATTGTGCTCTTGTTAAGAAATAAAAATACCAGCCCGCCAAAGAATTCCAATGTCCCATCCAGACCTTTGAAAAAGATACCTACAAGAAACAACAGATGCCATAATCTATTTTTTTTCATAATCCGAATTCTTAGAAAATTACCGGACTCGATATTACCAGAATTATTGTCACTATAAAAGACAAATGGTATCAAATATCCCCTTTTACATCTTGAAAATCGAACCAGGAGCCGAATTACGGACGGTCAAATCGAAGACTTTCGGAGGGGCCGGGGGAGAGTGAAACCTGAAATACAGTAGCGATAATCCATATCACGTCCGGCAGGTCAGATCTTTCAACCGGGGAGATTTTCTTGATAATCTGACCTGTAGAGGTTATAGTATGCGCCCCGGTTGGATAGGTTTGTCTATCTCACGGGGTAAAAAGTGGATTCCTGACGGAGTTTATCCCTTAGGGGGCAGGAACGACAAATAAGAAGTATATTAATATAACAACAAGGAGACACGAAGTGGCGAAGAGCTATAAAATTGCGGTTATACCCGGTGATGGAACCGGGCCGGAAGTGACGGCCGAGGCGGTAAAAGTATTAAAAACCGCGGCGGATAAGTTTGGTTTTAAAGTGGATTTAACCGAATTCGATTTCGGCGGCGAAAGATATAAAAAGACGGGCGAGACTCTACCCGATAGTGCGATTGAAGAGCTTCGTAAATTCGACGCGATCCTGTTGGGTGCAATCGGCCACCCGGACGTCGCGCCGGGGATTCTCGAAAAGGGAATCTTACTCAAGGCACGTTTCGAGCTGGACCAGTATATAAATCTGCGCCCCGTGAAACTTTATCCCGGTGTGGAAACGCCGATAAAAGACAAAGGCCCCGACGAAGTGGACTTTGTTGTCGTCCGCGAGAATACCGGCGACCTTTATACAGGTGTCGGCGGTTTTTCCATGAAAGGTACGCCCAACGAAGTAGCAGTCCAATCGGCTGTATATAACCGCTTTCAGGTGGACAGATGCTTGAAGTACGCATTTGAGTACGCTAAAAAGCACGGCAAAAAAGCACGGGGCAAAGGAAAAGAAAACACTCTCGGTCTATGCGGCAAGACAAACGTTTTGACATATATCTATGACCTGTGGGAACGGGCATTTCACGAGATGGGCAAAGCCGAATATCCCGATATCCGCAGAGATTATTACCATGTCGATGCGACCTGCATGTGGATGGTGAAAAATCCCGAATGGTTCGATGTACTGGTAACCGGCAATATGTTCGGTGACATTATCACCGACCTCGGCGCTATGGTTCAGGGCGGCATGGGAATCGCGGCAGGTGGAAATATCAATCCCGAAGGCGTCAGCATGTTCGAGCCGATAGGCGGCAGCGCCCCGAAATACACCGGTAAAGGCGTGATTAATCCTTTGGCGGCTATTTGTTCGGCCCAAATGATGCTGGAGACATTGGGGGAAGAAAAGGCCGGGAAGAATATTGAGGACGCCGTTAAATTCGTAACCGCCAACAAGCTTAAATCCATGCAGGCCGGAAAAATGGGTTACTCGACAAGCCAGGTCGGAGACCTCGTAGCGGAGAAAGTCTGTGATTAAGTCAAAATCCGAATATCGAAAAACGAAACAAATACGAATAACAAAAATACGAAATTAAGCAATTTTGTTTTAAACATTCGAAATTTAAGTTTTGATATTGTTTAGAATTTAGATATTAGGGCATAGGGTTTAAGATTAGTGCCTGCGAATCTGACACCTGATTATTTCAAGGCTGAGGAATGGTTCAGAAGCGCAACAACGAACCAGGAGAAAATCCTCGCGCTCGAAAGAATGCTGTCGGTCATGCCCAAACACAAGGGGACGGACCATCTCAAGGCCGACCTGCGAAGAAAACTTAGCAAGCTAAAAGAGGCCCCCGCACAGAAAAAAGGCGGCTCGCACACCGATATTTTTCATGTCCCCCGCAGCGGCGCCGGCCAAATCGTGCTTCTCGGAACGCCGAACTGCGGCAAAAGTTCCATCCTCGCAGCGATGTCCCATGCAAAAGTTAATGTGGCGGATTTCCCTTTCGCTACGAGCGCACCGGTACCGGGGATGGTGAATTTCGAGGATGTCCAGGTCCAGTTAGTCGATATGCCGCCGATTACCGCCGACTACAGTGCGCCGGGGCAGGTGGGTACATATCGCAACTGTGATTTGATTGCGATTGTAATAGACCTGTCCGGCGACGTGCAGGAGCAAATGAGAATCTGTCTGGATTTTCTCGAATCGCGCAGCCTGCTGATTGACAGCGAAACACCCGCCTTCGACGGCCAGGGTAACGCCCTTGGCAAAAAGGCGTTTTGCATCTGTACAAAATCCGATATCGCCAAACCGCATGCGCTCGAAACTCTGAAAAAATCCTGCAAACGAAACTTAGAATATATCGAGATATCAATAGAAACGGGAGCTGGTCTTGAAAAGCTCTCGGCGAAATTATTCGAGCTGCTGGGAATAATCCGCATTTATGCCAAACCGCCGGGCAAACCGGCCGATATGACCGAGCCGTTCACACTCCCTGTCGGCTCGACGGTCATGGACCTGGCCATCCAAATCCACCGCCAGTTGGCTGAAAAGTTAAAAACCGCAAAAATCTGGGGCACAGGAGTTTACGACGGCCAAAACGTCCAGCGAAACCACGTCCTCAACGACAAGGACATTATAGAATTGCATTTCTCCTGATCTCAGATATAATTTCCTTCGGAATCAATTTGTCTGTTATCGGGACAAATAAGCGACAATTATAGTACAAAATTGAAAGGAGAACAGAGATGTTCAGAATTCGCCATCTATGTATCATTTTTTTGACAACAATCATACTTACCGGTACTTTTACACCCGTCTTCGGACAACAAAGTTCCGTGACAATCGACGCAGGTAAAACAAATGAGCCGATTTCACCTTATATCTATGGGCAATTCATAGAGCACCTCGGACGCTCCATTTACGGTGGGATCTGGGCGGAAATGCTTGAAGACAGGAAATTCTATTATGATATAACGCCAAATTATAAACCTTACGTACCTTCAAAAGCCATCCCTACGGAAGCTGAATTCCAGGTAATCGGAGCTTCACCGTGGCAAATTATCGGCTCCGCGGATTCGGTAACTATGATAAAAGAAGACCCATTCGTAGGAGAGCATTCACCTTTAATTAAATCCGGCAGCGGTATAAGGCAGCTTGACCTGGGAATGGTGAAAGGCAAGGATTATACAGGTTATATCTATCTCAAGGCCCGGGAGGGAAATCCGAGCGTAACAGTTTCACTTGTATGGGGCAACAATCAGCAGGACTCGATGCAGTTTAAGACGTTACAAACCGAATATGTGAAATATCCTTTCTGGTTAACCAGCGGAGGCGATACAAACAGTGGCAAACTGGAAATAAAAGTCGATAGCGGCTCATGTTTTGTCGGCACAGTTTCGCTCATGCCTGCGGATAATATCAACGGTATGCGTGCCGATACTATAGCGGTTCTTAAAGAACTGAATGGTACAGTATATCGCTGGCCGGGAGGCAATTTTGTGAGCGGCTACGACTGGCGCGACGGCATCGGTGACAGGGACAAACGCCCGCCGCGAACCAATCCCGCATGGACTGGTGTCGAGCATAACGATTTCGGTATTCACGAGTTTATCGATTTTTGCAGAATTATCGGCACAGAGCCGCTGGTTACAGTCAATACCGGTTTCGGCGATGCGTATTCGGCCGCGGCTGAGCTGGAGTATTGCAATGGTTCCGTAGATACACCGATGGGTGCGCTGCGGAAAGTTAACGGCTCTGCCGAACCTTTCAACGTTCGTTTGTGGTGCATCGGTAATGAAATGTATGGCGACTGGCAGATTGGATATATAAGACTTAAAGATTATGAATTGAAACATAACTGGATAACGCAAAAAATGCTTGATATGGATCCTGACATAGTTTGCATAGCATGTGGTAATGTAGGCGAATGGAGCGAAGGCTTACTGAAGAATTGTGCCGATTATATAGATGTAATAGATGAGCATTTTTATATTACCAAGACACTGCCTGATGTCACTGCCCATGTCGCACAGGTTACAAAGAGTATTAGTGATATAATAAAGTACCATCGTGAACTCCGCAAAAAGCTTGATTCACTCAAAGGCAAAGACATCAAGGTATCTTTGACGGAATGGAATTACTGGAACTATGATCCGGGTGAAGGCGATAAACTTCTACCGGAAGATGCTTACTGGTACGGCGAACTGGGAAGAAGGTACTTCATGCAGGACGCACTGGGGATCGCGGCGGGTCTGCACGAATATTTCAGGAATTCGGATATCATGTACCTCGCGGCATACGCACAGACGGTAAATGTAATCGGCTGCATAAAAACAACCAAAACAGCCGCTGGTTTTGCGACAACCGGTTTACCTCTGGCCTTGTACAGGAGCCATTATGGAAATATTCCGGTTGATGTCACGAACAGTAACGCCGCACTTGATATTGCAGCAGCATGGACTGAAGACCACAAGGCTCTGACGATAGGTGTAGTTAATACAACAGCCCAGGAGAAGAAAATCACAGTGGACTTAAAAGGCGCGAACCTGACCGGTTCAGGCACTGTCTGGGTGATTGCAAATTCCGACCCGATGGCATACAACGAACCGGGAAAAAAGCCGAAAGTTGATATCAAGGAAAGTAAACTCACAGGTGTTTCAAACCAACTGACTGTTCCCGGCTATAGTGTAAATCTTTATAGACTTGATGTGAATTAAATATGGCTCAAAGGCACAGAGTTACAAAGCGGCAAAATTATTATGATATTATAAAGAGTGGCAGCCTCAAGCG
>CAYVXS010000006.1:0-19982 GCA_964454885.1 uncultured Pirellulales bacterium | reverse complement strand
GCTCGGCTTCCGCGGTGCCCAGGTGAACACCCCCGAAGGTAACGAAAACGATGCCTTTTTTATCGCCCGGTCCGAACCGTATCACCAATGGACGGTCATCGGGAGGTTCCGGTCTGGGATCGAAGCTGACAAAACGCCGGTTTTCCCAATGCAACTCCTTTTCGTCCCACGGCTCGGGATTAAATCTCAGGCAGCAGCCAGTCTCCGAATTCTCGTATAGCTTGTCCATAACTTTCACCTCTCTTTCAAATTGAAAACCTGGTCGACAATATATTTGTAAAAAAATATCCCAGAGACTAATCGATAACGACCGCCGTACCTTTGCCTGAGGCCATTAGAAGCGATTTACCTTTGGAACCAACGTTGTCGTAGTCCAGGGAAAAACCCACGATGGCATTTGCGCCCAATCTCATCGCTTCGGCCCTGGCTTCGGCGATTACATCTTCCTGCATCAGTTTCATCACTTCCTGGTAAGAGTCCGAGCGTCCGCCGAAGATGTCACGAAACGACGTGAAGAAATCGCGAACGATATTTACTGCTCTAACATTCCGCACAATTACAAAACCTTTGTAATCTTTAATTTTAATCCCGTCCAGTATCGGTGTCGTAAAGATTCGAACATCGTTCATAAGACCTGTTCTCCTAAATTGTCCAAAACAACTCATCCCGTCCGCTGTTTGTTCGGGATTATTTTAATCGCATTTATTCCGGCAGTCAAAAGGGAATTCTTCCCTTGTCATCCTGAGCATTTTTTTGTCATTCCCGGCGCCCTTTTTTATTGTCATTCTTAGCGTTTTTTATTGTCATCCTGAGGCGCAGCCGAAGAATCTGGGTCGCGGATTTATATTGACGTAACACCGACGACTTTTTTCGCCGGCCAGATGCTTCACTTCGTTCAGCATGACAAAAGGAAAAAGGCCGGATGTTTCACATACAGTTCTCTGTAAGTACCTAAGGTATCTCTAACAGGAGAGCTCCAAGGACAACATGACAAAAGACATGTTATTTGCTTTTTGCGATTGATTTTTTCGTCGCTTCGACGACATTGTCTGCTGTTATGCCGAACTTCTCGAAGCAGATTTTCGCCGGTGCCGATGCCCCGAAAGAAGACATGCCGATGAAGATGCCGTTATCGCCGATGTATTTGTGCCAGCCTAATTCGATACCCGCTTCGACGGCAACTCTCGCCTTTACTTTGGGCGGAAGGACCGAATCTTTATACGCCTGGGTCTGCTTCTCGAACAATTCCCAACTCGGCATACTAACCACCTGTACCTTTACGCCGTCACCGGCAAGGGACTCGGCGGCACTAAGTGCGATAGAAACTTCCGAACCGCTTGCAAGCAGCAGCACGTCGGGCTTGTCCGCTTTTACAAGGACATAAGCACCTTTGCTCGTATCCTTTGCCAAGCCGTATTTTTCCTGGTCCAGTACGGGAAGTCCCTGTCGTGTCAGCAGCAGGGCGGCAGGGCCATCTCGATGTTCGAGTATATATTTCCACGCCGCGGTGGTCTCGTTCGCATCGGCGGGGCGGAAGACTATCAAATTCGGAATCGCCCGCAGGGACGCCAGGTGCTCGACCGGCTGATGGGTCGGGCCGTCTTCGCCGACGCCGATACTGTCGTGCGTCCATACAAATATACTTGGATATTTCGAAATCGCCGCCACACGCACGGCACCGCGCATATAATCGGAGAAGACAAGGAATGTCCCTCCGTAGGCCCGCATCATACCGCTGACTGAAATGCCGCTAAGGATAGAGCCCATCGCGTGCTCGCGGATTCCGAAACGCAGGTACCTGCCGTCGGGTGAATCTTTCTGGAAATCTTTCGCGCCCGGCCAGTTGGTATTGTTCGACGGCGTCAGGTCCGCCGAGCCGCCCATCATCATGGGAAGATTCGGCATTACCGCTGCAAGTGTCATGCCGGAGGCCTTGCGGGTCGCCATCGATTCTCCCGCCTTGAACTTCGGCAGGACTTCATCGAGATCGACCGGCAGCTTGCCCGAAGCCGCGTCCTTGAACTGCTGGGCTAATTCCGGATATTTATTGGCATAGCTGTCAAACAATTTATTCCAGATGGCCTCGGCCTCCATACCTTTTTCGATGATTGTTTTGAAATGAGCCGTCACTTCCGCAGGAACATAGAATTTTTTGTTGGGGTCCCACCCGAATTTTTCCTTTATCAGGCGGATTTCATCGTCGCCTAAAGGAGCGCCGTGTGCCTTGGCGGTATCCTGCATATTGGGGCTGCCGTATGCAATATGAGTGCGGAGCTTGACGATCGTGGGCTTACCCGGCTTAATTTGGTCAAGTGCCGTCTCGAAGGCGGCCATATCATTGCCGTCACCGCCGACTTCCTGGACATTCCAGCCGTACGCTTCGAATCGCTTTGCCCTGTCCTCGGTGAATGACAGCTCCGTCACTCCGTCGATGCTGATGTGATTGTCGTCATAGACAACGACAAGATTATCCAGACCCAAATGTCCGGCCAAAGAGCAGGCCTCGGACGCGACACCTTCCTGCAGGTCGCCGTCACTGGCGATAACATAAATTTTGTAATCGATTACTGGAAAACCATCCCGGTTGAAGTAATTGGCCAAATATTTCTGTGCGATTGCCATCCCTACGGCGTTGGAAATTCCCTGGCCGAGCGGGCCGGTCGTCACTTCAATACCGAGATCCGGCTCGTATTCGGGATGACCCGGCGTTTTGCTGGCCCATTGCCGGAACATTTTTAGCTCATTAATGCTGATTTCAAAACCGGACAAATGCAGCAGTGAATAAAGAAGCATACTGCCGTGACCGGCCGAAAGGACGAAGCGGTCCCGATTCTGCCACCGTGGATTGGCGGGATTGTAGTTCATGTATTTTGTCCAGAGGATATACGCCGCAGGTGCCATTCCCATCGGCATACCCGGATGGCCCGATTTGGCCTCCTGAACGCCATCTATTGATAAAAACCTAATTGTCTGGATACAAAGCTCGTCAAGTTCCGAAAGTCCCGGATTCTTCATGGTCTTACTCATTACAATTTTCCTTCTCATCAAATGTTCATAAATAATAACATTGAAACAAAGCCGCTAAACTAACGATTCTTCACTTTTTTAGCAAGTTTTTTATTCATCCGGTTACGTAAAACCGCGTTTCCGTCTTTCAAATGGGCTTATTCTTTGACATGTCCCTGCGTTCCCGGGATAATGTGCCATCTTCAAAGTGTTACAGTTTTTTACCGAGAGACGATGCGATGTACGATATAGCCATCATCGGAGCAGGTCCGGCCGGCTCGACCCTGGCCCGGCTGCTTGCGGAACGCTACAAGATTCTGCTTGTGGATAAAAGGTCGCTGGACCGGAATCCCGAGGAAGATTGCCCCGACAAATGCTGCGGCGGACTTCTGGCCCCGGATGCACAGGCTATGCTCTCGAAGATGGGGCTCGGTCTGCCGAAAAGCGTTCTGGTGGGGCCGCAGCTTTTTGTCGTCCGTGCTATCGATTTCCGGCACAAATTAGAAAGATATTATCAGCGCTATTATATCAATATGGATCGCGGTAGATTCGACCGGTGGCTGCTGTCAATGATTCCCCCTTCAGTTGAGACGAGGTTCGGCCGGCGGTTCAAATCGTACCGGCGGGACAAAAATCATTTCACCATAAAACTCGTCAAAGATGGTCTCATGAGCAAGGAACAGGCCCGAATTTTGGTCGGAGCCGACGGAGCATCGTCGATGGTGCGGAAGCTTGCACTTCCCGGTCATGTTTTTCCAAGAACTTATATTTCAGTACAACAATGGTTCGAGGCCGAGAAGCAATTGCCGTACTTTTCCACATTATTCGATCCTGAAATTACTGACTACTACTGCTGGACAATCCCCAAGGAAGGCCGTTTGATAATCGGCACCGCTCTTTCGCCGGGACCGGAGGTGACTGACAAATTCGAGCTGCTCAAATCACGGTTGATGGATTGTGGATTTCGGTTCGGTAAGCTCATTCGCCGGGAGGCGGCCTTCATACTTCGCCCCATGTTGCCACGACAAATCTCAACGGGATTCAATGGTATCGCCCTTATCGGCGAGGCAGGGGGATTCATCAGTCCGAGTTCGGCCGAAGGAATTAGCTATGCATTTAAAAGTGCCCTGGCTCTGGCGGACGTGCTGCTTGAGGGGCCCGATGATTTCGAGAGACGATACAAACGAAAAACCGTACGCATCAGGACAAACCTGCTCGTCAAGAACCTCAAATCCCAATTCATTTATAATCCCCGGTTGCGGAATATCGTAATGAAAACAGGCCTTCAGAGCATGAAAATCCATCATTCTTAATCTGCTTATAGCCAATCCTGCCAACGACTTTACAAATAAATAGCTGTAATCTCATGCCCGGCAAAAGAACACATCATAAAGACACGGCATTTTTCTTGACTTAAAGGCTCTGATAAGATATATTTAGAAATGGTATTAAGAGGTGGATGATGAACATGAATTTCTCTGTTCTTAAATACTTTTTACAACCAAAATCATCCGCCACGCAGTCCCTGTGCTTTCATGCGAAAGCAAGAACAGGGGCATTTGGGCAGAACCGCTTTCCGCCGCAAAAGGAAGGTAATTATGAACCATGTTATTGTGAGATTTCAATCATGAAAAATTTACGAATATCGAATTTTTTAAGGATTCAATACTTAATAGTTTTTCTCGCTGCGACAATTTTTACATCGGCATTGGGAAACTCCGTCACTGTACAACTACCGCAGTATCCCCTCAATGTGAAAAAAACAGTTTCCGGCGTTCCCGAAGGTCAAACAAGCCAGGTAGAACCGAACGAGCAAATTACATACGACATCGAGTTCGACAACAATAACAACGATGTAATAGTAACCGGAATATCTGTTATCGATTCACTTCCTTCCGATGTAACTTTCGTTTCGGCTTCCGGCGAAGGGATCATCGGAAATTACAACCGGATAGAACATACATTCAGTTGGTATTATGTGTATATTTCACCCGGTGAAACCGTTCATCTGGATCTGACGGTACAGGTGAATTCGGATGCGACTCCGGGGCAAATAATTACCAATGCAGTTTCCGTGGACAGCATGCTTACATCAGAGACATCGGCGAGTGTTGATGTTATAGTCGCCAAAGAAGACGGTGGTCAGCCCGATGACGGTGACCAGCCCGATGACGGTGACCAGACCGATGGTAGTGACTTGATTATCGATTCCGACGACATACAGATAATTCCGGATATAATCAACCGAGAGAATCCCTTCGGTGAAATAACAGTAGTTGTGAAGCTACCCGTAAATATCGGGAAAAACGAAGTCCGGGACGAACCGCTGATGCTGCAGCCGGCAGGTATCGAAGCAACCGAACAGTTCGTCAGCGAAACGGGAGGCAGAACCACAATTCTGGCCGTCTTCGATAAGGCCGCATTGTTGAACACCATAACCGAGGATTACTTCGGTCCCATCGACCTGGAAGTCATCGGCTTGTTAACTTCGGACCGAACCTTCCATGGATATGCTACAATTTATTTAATAGGCGGCGGTGACATTTCCGATTATATCTCATCAATTGATGTGAAAATGAACCAAATCTGGGATTACGGCGACCCGAATGACGGCACCGATTTGACGTACGAATTCCGGCTGGAAATCGAGGCCTGGGCAAGCTATTCTTTTACTCCTTTCAACATAGACGCCTTTGTCGAAAACCTGGAATTTACCACACCGGCGGGAAACGTATTCACGATTCCGAAACTTCCCGGACAGTGGTCGAACGGCATCTGGAAATCATACGAATACGATCCCGAACTGGGCAGCGCAAGGTGGCTGTACAGGGCCAGGTCCACGAACATTAACGACTTAAAAGCATACGGAGACGGTGTATATACGATTAAGGTAAACAATGTTGTTGACAGCGATATCCAGATGACAATATGGTATTTTGTTCCGGGTACGGGTGACCCGATCCCGCAACCCACACAGAAGCCGGTCTTAACATTCCCGATGCAGAACAAGGAGGCGGAATCCCCCGTTACGTTCATCTGGGAGCCTTGCACCGACAAAAACGCAACAGAGGTTCGTGTAAATGTGAAGCAAAGCAATTCAGGCGATTATTATAAAGAAGGCTCCGTCGATAAGGAACAAATAATCTGGGGTCCCATTATATTGACGGACGGCTCATGGGAAGCTGAGCTGAATTTCGGGCAATGGGTATTATCCAACATCGACGATTGGGTATCGGTCGAGGTGGGTAAATACAGCCGCAGCATACAACAGTTCACAGTGACCGGTTATCCCCGTTCGACCTATGAAGTCTGGGGAGGTGACGTTTTCATAGGGCTGGATTCAGGCAGATACCTCGGAGGAGGCTACAGGAGTCTCGACCAGCTTGAAGCGAACGGTTACGCCAAGCTGGGCGAATCGGACGGTCAGGTCGCAACATTCTCCGGAAAATACCGGTACTATATGATTGCTACACGGGGAGAATTTCGTCTCGACTGCATCCGCGGTTCGGGTGAGTCGTATTACATGTCCTTCGAGCCGAACGTGGAATGGATGAATATATCCGAACCGAATAATCTGCTCGGCCCCCCGGATGGAAAGTACGCAACAATCGGCTCAAACCAGCTCTGGGGCGATTTTAGCGGATACCTGGTATTCACGAATCCCGGCAACTGGACGGAACTGACGACAATTACAACCACAACAACTGTTTTGACGGATTTCGTAATCGAAAATATAAGCGTCACTCCCGAAACAATCAGACGTGACGGCACTGTCACGAATCTCATGGTTGCACTGGAATTGCCCGAAGGGATAACAGCAGATCTAATCAGTGAAGAGCCGTTGGTTATTCTGCCGGGAAACGTCAAAGCAAATAACCAGATTGTCAGTGAAATAGCCGGCAAAACAGTGCTTGTCGCGATATTCGACAGGGCGGAACTTATGGACGCCATCGACGATTATGGCCAGGTCAAGTTGACAGTTATCGGCACACTGACTTCGGGCCAGACATTCTCCGGAGATATAACAATAACGATAACCAGATTCGCGGGGAATTAATCCTGCGATATCCGACATTTTGACCAAACATAAGAGATTGGATTGAGCGACTTTCTTTTGTTCTCCGGCCGTTTTTTTTCTGGTAGCGCCAAAAATGAACCTCTACAATGGCATTTGTCTATTTGACTGAATTTTTCAACATGCATGATAGAGTAAAAAAAGACGCCGGGGGCTATGAAAAAAAACCAAAACCGGGAACATTCGAAAAGCAATTATAACATCTCGATTATCCGCCCGCAGATGAGCAAAGACGAAGTCGGACTGCGGGGCGAGGGCTTCTCCCAAAACAGGCTCGCCAATATCAAAAAAGGCCTGCATACTCTGCACACACTCGAATTAATGGCGCAAACTATCTATAAATTTCAGATCACTAAAAAACCGAGCGAGCTGAACCACCGGCTAATCGCCGCGATGTGCAACGAGATGACACACCACCAGGACTTCCAGGTCAAACTTTACGAATACAGCTTTCGGCCGAACATCCTGCGATGGGCATACTGGCTCGTCGGCTTTGCATTGGGTTTTGCCTCTCGGCTGATCGGGCCGAAGGCGATTCTAAAAGTCGGCATCTGGGTCGAGACGAAAGCCGTCCATCATTACGGCGGTTTTCTGGAAACAATCGAATGGGACGACGATACCCGTAAAATTATTGAAAAAGACCAGGCGGACGAATTCGGCCACATCGACAAATGGAAACAACTGCTTGAATCAGACACAAAATAATCCGAATTACCTTCGCCTTTCAGTGAAAAAAATCACCATTTTCTTGAACATTTCTATTCCGAGCGCATCTGTATAGGTTAAGGATACGTCATGAACGAACCTGAAAAACTTGCAGAACAGGTGCTGATACTTCGCTGTCAGATTGGCGACAGGGCCGCCTTCGCCGAATTAATAGAGCGCTACGGCCGAGCGTTACGTTATTTTATCAATCGTCTTTTGGATGACGGTGAAATAGCAGAAGATATTTACCAGGATACATGGTTGATTGTGGTTAAGAGGATTCACGGCCTCGAGGCAACCGACGCCTTCCCGGCATGGCTGTATCGTATTGCGAGAAATAAAGTTTATGAGCAGCTCAGGAGAAAAAAGGTCTTTATTAGTCCGGATGAAAAAACGACGATTCAAAATGAAATCGAAGATGATGCGTTCTCCGCCGATGATGCAGCCAAAATCCACAGGGCATTGGAAAAACTCAATCCCGTTCACAAAGAGGTTCTAATGCTGCGTTTCCTCGAACAAATGCCGTACGACCAGATTGCAACGGTCTCCGGCTGCAATGTAGGAACTGTGAAATCGCGAATATACTATGCGAAACTCGCTCTAAAAGAAGAAATGGAGAAATAAAAAATGACAAAAGAAAAAAATATTAAAAACGGACTTCTCAGTCAGATGAATACGGATTTATCCGTGGATAATCAAAAAATCAGACAGGAAATACTCTCAAGGAATACCTCCCGGGTAAAACGGCTTAGATGGATTGTAATTGTATGCTGGCTGCTGGTGATTATATTCTACGCTACTGCAGCAGTTGTCGAGCTTAATGTAAAAGGTATGGAAAACGACACGTTATACATGAGTCAACTTTGGGAAAGTATCTCGGTTATTGTTTTCGGGGCTTTATTTTTCATAGCCACCGTTCTGACAATTTCGTTTTTCATCAGATCGAGATCGTTAACCCTGCAACAAATTCAAAACAGGTTGGCCGGTATTGAAGAACAACTTAAAAGACTTTCTGAGAAAGCATAAATTTTTGCCGAACGCCTTCTTAAGCACAACGACAGAACATGCTTCTTGAAGTGTTTCATGTATTTTTCACTAAAATAGGAAAATAATCATTGACATTATCGGGCCTTGGTCTTATTTTACCTATACCATTCTAAATGGAGGGAATGAAAAGATTCAAAGGCTGTGGTGGGCAACGATTATTCTAACATCTTCCCATCCGGAACAAATATATCATTAGTCCTGGATAACAGGCGAAAATTGTATCCGTTTTTATGGAGAAAAGCGGTGAGGACCAAAGGATTAACCATCTCTATCGGGATGAAGCACCACGAACAATCTGCGTACTGCCCGCGGAATTTTTCCTCGTCAGTTGTACCGATCCCGGTCTTACTGGATGAACTATGGTGAATGTGCGCACTGAATCCACGTGCGTATGAAAATAAAAACAAGACCTTTTTCGAGAGGAGGTGATTACAGAAAAAAGGAAATTAAATTGAAAGGAGTAGAAAATGAAAAGGATTTCGAAAAGGATTTTATTGTCCGCAATAACACTGTTGACAATCCTGCCGGGCATGACCAAAGCAAACGTATATTACTATAACCAGCAGTATCGCGTTCGCTGGTCGCCTTACACACACGGTCTGTTCAGTGGTAAACACAAATATTCTCCCTATGCCAAAAAATACGGCAATTCCGGCCTGGTTAACTACCGCCTGAAATATTCCCCCTACGCCAAAAAATACGGCAACACCGGCCTGGTTTACGACAACGTGCGATACAGCCCTTACGCATTCGGATTCAAAAGCTCGGGCTTAGTTTCCGATCCGTGGGGGAATACATATAACTACAACCTTTCGCGAGGCTGTCAGAACACTAAACCATGTATTGTCGTCTGTCACAGTACAAGCCGGCCTTCGTGTCCCTCTAACGTCCGAAGGACTACAACGTATAACAGGGCAAAAAATAATTCATGGGCGAAATTGGCGGCACGTCAGGCAAAAGCAGAGCAGTTGAAAACCCAAAGGGAGCAAACACAGGCAGCCAAAGAATATAGCGGCAAGGACATAATCGGCGGGTATCTCAATTTGAAGAATATCGATTACAGGATAAACAGGATTCTGAGTATCGAGAATAATCTCATCAGCGTCGATTTTATCCTCACTGATAAAAATACTATTATCAAATACTGGAATCCTGAAAAGATACTTGCCCTGCAGAAAGAAAAGAATCCGAGAATCCGCACTTACGAGAATTACCTGGAATCCTATAAAGATTTCGCCGGTGAATATCTCGATTCAGGCGGTCAGATTTATCAAATCATCTCGGCCGACGAAAAAAAAATACTGACCAAACTCCTGGAATTCCAGAAGCAGTACGACGAATCCAGGCCTTGCGAACAGCGTGAAATGACAACAGTTGCTAAAGCCGGTGAGGATTCTTCAGCCGCGACAATAGCCGATTAAGCGTTTTGCGTGCTATGGAATCTTTTTTGTCAGGGCAATTTTGATACGAACTTGTATTGTCCCGAACCGACGGCAAAAACCGCGCAACCTTGCTCCATTCGCAGGAACCGGACTGTTTCTGCTTCGGCGATTTTTTCACCGCTTTCGGTAACGGCTTCGACATCTTCGGCAGGCACATAAACCGTCGCTGTCGTATTCGCAGGGATAGTGACATCTAAATTAAACGTCCGGCCTTTTTGCACCCAGTCGGTGGTTATTTTGCCGTAGACCGAATCGTAGCTTGCCCTGGAGCTGGTGATTTTGCCCGGCTGAGGTTTGATGATAATCTTTCTGTAGCCAGGCCCGTCGGTGTCGATTCCGGCAACGGTCCCGAACAGCCAGCGGCCGACCGCCCCGAACGAATAATGATTAAACGAATTCATGCTCGGGTCCTGGAAGCCCCTATCCTCGGTCCAGCCGTCCCAGCGTTCCCAGATTGTCGTGGCCCCGTTTTTAATGCTGTAGCCCCAACTCGGGAACGTATCGTTCATTAAAAGACGATACGCAATATCCAGGTTTCTCGTTTCGGTGAGGGTCGGCAGCAGGTAGCTTAATCCGACGAAACCGGTGGAAAGATGCCATTCCTTGTCCTTTATCGCTTCGATCAAATGCTGCGTCGCGAGCGACCGTTTTTCCTCGGGCAGTAAATCGAAATGCAGCCCCAGCACATAGCAGGTCTGGGTTTCGCCCCTGATTTTGCCGTCATCTGTGACATACGCCTTATTAAAGGCAGCCTTGATTTTTTCGTAGAGCTCCTTATATTCTCGTGCTTCTTTTTCTTTACCGAGTACATCGGCAGTTTGGGAGACTAAGTTCGTGCTGTAGGCGAAATACGCCGTGGCAATCACATCTTTCGGCGTATCAGAGGCGATGGAAACCCAGTCGCCGTAACCGGAGGCCGGGCACAAAAGGTTTTTGCTGCGTCTTTGCAGGAATGCGATCCATTTTTTCATCGCATCATAATGCTCTTCAAGAATCCTCTTATCACCGTACACCTGATACATCGTCCATGGACAGATTACACCGGCGTCACCCCAGGCGGCAGTTCCTTCTCCGACCGGGGGCTTGCGCGGCGCGACATCGGGAAAAGCCCCGGCTTCACTCTGGCCGTCTTCGAGGTCAACAAGCCACTTGGTGAAAAACGCCGCTACATCCATATTATATGTCGCCGTCCGGACGAATATCTGCGCATCTCCCGTCCAGCCCAGACGTTCATCACGCTGCGGGCAGTCTGTCGGTATCTCGATAAAATTGCTTCGCTGGCCCCAGACGATATTGGAATAAAGCTGGTTCACCATGGGATCGGAGCACTCGAACGACGCAACCACAGGCGTATCCGATTGCACGACAACTCCCGTGATTGCGTCGGCTTTGGGCCTGCCGGGATAGCCGGTGACTTGTACATAACGAAAACCATGGAATGTAAATTGAGGCTCCCAGATTTCTTCGCCTGAGCCCTTGAGAATATACGTATCGACACAACGTGCCCCGCGAAGGTTCGTGGTATATACGGTACCATCCGGATTAAGCATCTCGGCGAAACGAAGGGTGATTTTACCGCCGGCCTTTCCCCTCGCCTTCAATTGGACGAAACCGGCAAAATTCTGGCCCAGGTCAAAAACATATACACCTTTCTTCGGCTCAGTGACTCTCCTGGTTTTAATTTCCATAACTTTCTTCACTGTAACGCCGGGATAGGACTGGAGAATTCCCTCGTATTTGTCCGCCACGGTGACATTATTCCACTGCGAATTGTCGAAGTCACTGCTGTCCCAGCCGGACATTTCTTTGCGGGAGTCGTAGGTCTCGCCCATAAGAAAATCGGTCTCGATAATCGGACCGTAGCAGGCTTTCCATGAATCGTCCGTGACGATAATCTTCTTGCCGCCGTCGGCATACTCGATTTCAAGCTGGGCCAACAAACGGGGGGATTCACCATAAAAATTCTTCCTTCTTTTCGAGCCGATATAACCGGCGTACCAGCCCCTGGCGAGAATCGCCCCGATGGTGTTTCTCCCCCGGGCAATCATGTCCGTGACATCGTAAGTTTGATAGTACAGGCGTTTATTGTAATCGGTCCAGCCGGGCGTGAAGTAATCGCCGCCGACTCGCTCGCCGTTGACGTGCAATTCATAAAGACCGAGCGCGGTCACATAGACAGTCGCCCGCTTTATCGGATTATCAACCGAGAATTCCTTTCTAAGATAAGGCGAAGGCGGCAGCTCGAGCGTATCGTCCTCCATATTTCCCCACGGCATATCACCGCAATCGGCTGTTTCCATGGCATCGATCCATGTTGCATCGTTATAATTTTCATTTTGCCAGCCGTCTTCTACTGTCTGTGCCGTTTTCCACGAGCCGTCAATCCGGATTGTTATAGGCTCACCCGAATCGAATTCCACAAGAAGCTTGCCCACCAATCCGGCCGGACTCGGCGCCTCGGCCCTGTTTGTCACGGAGATAGCGAAAATATTCGTCCCCGCACGGAGATTTTCGGTAACATAGAACGTATAAGGTCGCTGCCAGCCGGAATACTTATACACTTCCTGCCCGTTTATATAAAGCACGGCGTCGTTATCGGCAACCGTCCTGAATTGCGCCAGTGTGATTTTGCGGTCCGAAGGCAACTCGAACTTATACCGGAAATATCGCGTGACATTAGGGAGTCTTCGGTTCGGCTGTCCATCCGGATACCATATCCATTTGCATCCAGTCAGGCTAAGCGGCTCCGGTTCGCCATACTCGTTGTATGAAGCAGGGGGGGTGGCGTTAAAACCAATCCATTGTGCCTTGAAGTCTCCCGGTGCCAACAGGCCGACCGTCCAGAATGCAGGCTCGCTCCAGTTAGAAACATGGTTGTTCTTATCCCATACACTTACTTTCCAATAGCATTGCATTCGCGACAGTAAGGGCTTGCCCTTGTAAACAACCTGATTGCTTTGGTCGGTCTCGACTTTGCCGCTGTCCCAGAGATTGCCCCGGTCCTGACTGAGCGCTTCGGTGCTGTCGGCCACCAATATCCTGTAGGCACTCTGGACCTGCGCCCGCCGACCGGACTCTATGACCCAGCTCAATCGCGGCTCGACTGTCCCTATCCCTAAAGGATTCACTTTATACTCGCATCGTAAATAGGTCACAGTTGTCCCAGCGGGACTTTCTTTTGACAACGTAGCCATTTCATCAATACAGCCTAATATAAGCAGCATCGAGA
Source organism: uncultured Pirellulales bacterium (assembly GCA_964454885.1). Classification (GTDB taxonomy): domain Bacteria; phylum Planctomycetota; class Phycisphaerae; order Sedimentisphaerales; family Anaerobacaceae; genus JAFGPS01. Next base: position 6,478 of record CAYVXS010000006.1, on the reverse strand, counting down.
TTATTACTATATTAGGTATAAGTTTCTTCCCCTTCATATTGTCTCCCTTTAGAAAACTGCACCCTTTAATCCAAAGAAACCTGCAATATTTGTAAAATTGTCAGGGTAATTTCGATACGAACTTATATTTTCCCGAACCGACGGCAAAAACAGCACATCCGTTCTCCATTCGCAGGAATCGGACGGCTTCCACTTCGGGGATTTTCCCACCGCTTTCGGTGACGTCTTCGATACCATCGGCCGGTATATAAACGGTTGCCGTCGTATTTGCCGGGATAGTGACATCCAGCTTGAACGTCCCGTCTTCGATCTTCCAGTCGGATGCTATTTTACCATACACCGAATGAATACTTGCCTTGGCGCCGGTCAGACCGCCGCCCGGATGGGGCTGGATTTGAATATGCTTATAACCAGGCTCATTTTCGTCTATTGCAATTCCCGCGACAAAGCTGTACAACCACTCGCCAATCGCCCCGTAAGCATAGTGATTGAAACTGTTCATTCCCACGGTTTGAAAACTTCCGTCAGGGCGAATGCCGTCCCATCGCTCCCAAATAGTCGTAGCTCCCATTGTTACAGGGTAAAGCCATGACGGATAGCGTTTATTTAATAGGAGTTGATAAGCAAGATCCCGATAAACAAAATCGGAAAGCGCACGGTTCAAAACAGGCGTACCCAGAAATCCTGTGGTCAGATGTCCGAAATGTTTCACATCATCAGCAAGCCTTTTGGCGACGATTGCTTTTTTGTCATCCGGAATAAGACCAAAGGTAAGCCCGATGGCGTAAGCTGTTTGCGTGGCTGAAACCAGCCGGCCGGAATCTGTCATAAATTCACGGCACCAGGCTTTTTTTATACCGGCTGCAAGTTTTAATAATTCCTCGGCGTCTTTTTTACGGCCGATAATTTCGGCGGTTTTTTGCAGAATCGTAGTCGAATAATAAAAATAAGCGGTTGAAATTAACGATTTATCCGTATGAGCTCCGGCATAACCATAATCCGGGGCATTGTAGTGATAGCTCATATAATCGGAAAAAGAAAGCCAGTCCCCGAAATGGAAACCATAATCGAAGACGAAACTATCGCCGGCGTGAACTTTCATATAATTGATCCAGGCTTTCATCGAATCATATTGCTGCTCAAGAATTCTTTTGTCCCCGTAATACAGATAAACCGTCCACGGAATAATGACCGCCGCATCGGCCCATCCGGTCGCGCCGAATCCATCGGACCAGCCTGTCCCACCGCCATCGACGATAACATTGGGAACGACCCAGGGCACGCTGCCGTCTTGGCGCTGTTCGGAGGCTAAATCCTTCAGCCATTTAGTATAAAAGCAGGCCGTATTGAAATTAAAGCTCGCCGTAGGCGCAAAGACCTGGGCATCGCCCGTCCAGCCCATCCGTTCATCCCGCTGAGGGCAGTCTGTCGGTACATCGAGGAAGTTGCCTCGCTGTGACCACTGGATATTTTGTTGAAGCCGGTTTATCAATGGCTCGGAGCACTCGAACGACCCGATTGGTTTCATATCGGAATGGATCACAATACCGGTGATGCTTTCTTTTGTCGGCTCACCGGGATATCCTTCTACCTGCACATATCGGAATCCATGAAATGTAAAATGCGGCTCCCATATTTCCTCGCCGGTGCCTTTGAGTATGTACGTATCTGTGCATTTGGATGATCGGAGATTATCTGTATAGAAGTTTCCATATCGGTCCAGAACTTCTGCAAATTTAAGTACGACCCGGTCTGCCCGTTTGCCTTTTACCTTCAGTCGTACCCAGCCAACCATATTTTGACCGAGATCGAAAACCTTTTCGCCTTTCGGGGTTATAAAATAATCGACTGGTTTTATCTCGCTGATTTTCCTGACCTTCTCTCCGTTAGATGCTGTTAACAGCGTTTTGGAATGTTCGAGCAGCGCGACAGGTTTCCAGTGGGAATCATCGAAACCGGGGGAAGACCAGCCCGGCATTTCGCTTCGGGCGTCATAAGTTTCGCCATTGTATATATCCGATGATAAAATGGGGCCGGTAGCCGCTTTCCAGGAATCATCCGTGACAATTGTTTCCTCATCGCCGTCTTCATACCGGATCTCTAACTGGGCCAATAAGCCAGGCACCTCGCCGTAGTTGTTCCGGTTGTTTTCCCACCAGCCAAAATGGCCTCTGTACCAGCCGTCGCCGAGAACCGAGCCGATGACATTTTCACCGTCAAGCAATTGATCCGTCACATCATAAACCTGGTACTGAATCCTTTTACGATAATTCGTCCAGCCCGGCGTAAATACCTCGTCGCCGACTTTCCCGCCGTTCAATTCAAGCTCATACAAACCCAGGCAGCTAACATAAATCCTCGCAGATTTTACTTCCCTTTCAATAGTAAAAGGTTTTCTAAAATACGCGCAGGGAGTTGATTTCCGGCGATCATTTTCCCATGATTGAGCAATCCATCCGGCTTTCCACCCGGCCGTATCCAGCAGGGCCATTTCCCACCAGGCCGTCTCTTTGGAAACGGTGTCATTACAGTGATTATCCCAGACCTGGACCCGCCAGTAAATACGCTGTCTCGATACCGGCGTTTTACCTTCATATTCGATATGAATCGATTGGTCGGATTTGCGCCTGCCCGAATCCCAAAGCAGATCGGTTTCATCTGTCAATTGCCGAACGGAAGAAGCCGCCGTGATTCGATAAGCCGTCTGTTTAACACCCCGCAGCCCGGATTCAATCTCCCAGCTCAATCGAGGCTTAGTGACATCTATACCGAGTGGATTAACTTTGTACTCGCAGCGCAAATACCCGACGGCAAGCCGGCATGATTTATTATTTTCTTCCAGCATCGTGACTTCTTACATGAAGCTTAAAGTGTAATACAGTTTTATTGTTCTTTTTCTTCCAGTGACTTGCTCTTCATCCACAACGGGGCCGACCCGAACCACAGTACCATACCTATAATCATCAGGTTATAGTGTAGTTTAAGATCGATGGTGCCTCTGAATACAAGCAGCGAGGGAACAATTGTCAGGGCAAGTCCCAAAAGTGAGATGATTTTAAGAATATTTTTCATTGTCCGGCCTCCCGGTATTGAACTTTTGATTTTCCGATCTTTTGCTGAATGATACAGAAAAGAAGGTATAACGTTACGGCAACGACCCACTCCGGCGCGATAAGCATCAAAAGGTCCAGCTTGATATTGGCCAGCCAATCCGGCTGCCTGCCTTCTATTAGTTTCGACAGCCAGGCGTAGTTATCCTTGCCGTACATGAAAACCGAAAACAGTAGTGCCCCTATCCATGCGAACGTAGCCGGCCAGCTAATGGACAGTTTGGCTTTCTCGGCGTAGTCGTTGAGCAGTCCTATTTTCGGGAATATCCAGATATCGATGAAAATGAACGCCCCTAAGGGCATAAAGAACAACCCGTAATAGGCTACTATACGGTCGAGATTGTCGTTTACCGCCGGGATACAGGCCGTTACTATCATGAAAACTCCCGCCGCAAAGGTGACTTTCCAGCGTTTCCAGTTCGGCGTCGTCACCTGGAAGGCAAGGCCGGCCCGATACAGGGTAGGGTTGGCGGTGGTCCAGCCTGCTATTACAACACATACGGCCCCGGCTAAGCCCGCTCCGAACAGGGCGATATTGCCGGGCTTGGGATTAGCATGACCGGCCGCTAAATAAGCGGCACAGAGAATACCGGAGCATACCCACGCACCGTAATGACCCAAATACATCCCGAACGCAGAGGCAAAGCCCTGCGTCCATTTCTTTGCATAGCGAAAGATTGTAATGTCGGCCATCCCGATGTGCTGTGTCGCGTTGCACAGCCAGGCGAATCCCATCACGTGCCAGAACGTATATTTGGTATTCGCCCCCGTTGGAATACCGGTGAAAATCTTCTCGTTGGCCACTCGCCAAAAGTCACCGATCGAAGTGCAGCCGAGATCCTTAAGCACCGCAATCGCACCGGCGAAAAATATCAGGACCATCCATGGAGCGCATATTTTAGAAAAATGTGCGATCTTCTCGAATCCCAATACCGCCAATACGGCAATCACAACACCGACCACCACAGCCAGCAACATCCACGGCACGGTCGGAAGCAAATCGCCGACGGCCGGATTAGGTATGTGGAACGGAATCGATACGGACGTCACCGCGACGTTGACCATCGCACCCGCTAAAAGGCACAGGATGATAGCGTAAAATGCGCTGTAGGCCACCATCAGGTATGGGCCGCAAATCCTGCGAAGCTGCCAGTAAATTGTCAGGCGCGTCTTAACACCCACAGGTGCGCATAACAGCGCCCAGCTGAGTACCGCCAAAAAATTGCCGACTAACAAACCAAGGAAAAAATCCTTTGCCGAGACTCCGTGCATGACCATCAGCGGGCCCAAAACGAATTCGGTCCCCGCGATGTGCTCGCCGGAAAACATCGCAATAAACGTTTTCCAGCCGTACAGTTTATCCCTGGTTACAGGCTCACGTTCGTATTCGTAGAGAGCGTCGAGCCGTTCGACGAGGGTTGATTTTTTCGCTGTGCTCATAGGCATTGACTCCGGAGACGAATTGTTCCTCCGCACAGACCGGTCGAATAACAGCGACCGGCTGCCGGCGTGAAAATATGATTGCACGGCCCCAAAACGGAGAGTTTAAGAAAAGTCCCTGAGTTAAAGAGGTTACCCATATATGTCATCAACGATGATTAAACCGGATTTCAATTGCTTTTATCTGTAATGAGCCGACTTTTGTCGATTATAAACGCTGTCCCGTTATATATAATCCGTAAAATAACCTTGTCTGTTAATGAGAGCTATTCGAGCCGCCATAGATCAAACGCATGTAACCCACGTTCGGGATTATCCCGAACGGGAATCGGTCGAACGGCCTGAAACCGCTTGGCCAATAAACAAAAAGTGCCTTACCCACAAGATAATCTCGCGGCACTATACCGGCCCGGTAAGGAGGCAGGGACGGATTCGCAATGCCCTCGGTACGCCACCACCTGCAGTCTTCGCTGTTCGGACTATTATCACCAAGCACGAAAAACTCGTCTTTATGGAGCTGGAACGGCTGCTCGGTTGCTCTGCCCCAGGCCCCACCATAAGTTTCCGAAGTATAATGGATGTCCCTGAAAACAGCAACGTGCGAAAGCGTGAGTTTCCCGGAACCGAATATTTCTACTTTCGGCCGGATAATCGCTCTTATCGGCCCCGCATCTTCAGGATCGCGTCCCATATCGAAAGTCAACTTTTCATCGCCGTATTCGAATATCAGTTGATGGTCAACATTTGCAAATTTTACCAGCGTTCCATTAAGCGGTTCTATTTCCGGCGGTTCGATCGTTTTGCGGGCCAGCTCTATCGTTTCCTCGCCCTCGATGTCTTTGTTAATAATCATCGTCCCTGAAAAATCCACCGAAGCCCTGTAGAAGCTCTGATACTTGCTCAGTGAGATGCCTATACTTCCTTTTTCACCAGCCGCCCGGCAATAAAAACGTACCATAAGGTCGCTGCAATATGGCATATCTTTGTTTCTGATGGCGCTATTATACGCATACATTGTTCTGAAATCGTTCGTAATTTTAGGGTTATAATGCAGGGTATCGATTTGGTTCTCGGAACCGTCTAAGTGAAATAATGTCGGTCTGGACTCATCTATCCTCCATAGCGAAAAATCGGAGTGACTGAAAGGCTGTTCCCATTTTTGCTTGTCATAAAGAGGCGAGTACTGATCTACGGGCTGGTAATCGTTGTCATAAACCGGCATCCACAGCTCGTCCTGAACCTTTGGCGGTTTCCTGGCGATTTGCCCGTCGATATAGATATCGCCGTCAATGATTTGAATGGTTTCACCCGGAAGGCCGATAAGACGCTTAATGTAATTTATATTGGGATCGGTCGGAGTCTTGAACACTATAACGTCCCATCGTTTCGGCCCAACAAACTGATAAAGACACTTCAGCACAAGTATCCTGTCCCCGTTGGCGACCGGCATAGGCACACCCGGATCCTGGGAATAACCGCAGCTCGGACACTTGGTCCTCGGCAGGGGGGCAAATCCCGAGGGGATTGTATCGTCATGCAATCCGTAATCACCCGGATTAAATCCGTAAGCATACTCATAACCGCATTGTCGGCAGCGTAACTGAAAATGGGCCCCTTTCAGGGTATCGGCCATACTGCCGGTTGGAATGCGAAACGCCTCCATTACGAAAGCCCTGAAAACAAAGGCTAAAATGAAAGCGGTGATAAGCCATTCGAAAATATTCGCTACTTCCGAGGCCCTGTCCTTTTTTACCTTTTGCCGCCTGTCGGGACTACTTTTTTTACTTTTACTTCCGGACATAAACGTCATTCCCGATGTAGAATAAATTCTGTTTTCATACAGAAAACGCTGATTATGCATACAAATAAGCCTGTGGTCAACAAACTATTTCGGATTAGGGCTATTTTTGGATAATAGTTTGCCGTTA
>CAYVXS010000005.1:0-20263 GCA_964454885.1 uncultured Pirellulales bacterium | reverse complement strand
GGAGCTTGGCCGCTGGCTCATCCATTCAGAGGTCAGCGGCCAGGTACCGTTCGAGCTGACGTACCTGACCAGCGGCCTATCATGGCGTGCGTTTTACATGGGAACGCTTTCTCAGGACGAAAAATCGATGCACCTGCAGGGCTACGTCCGCGTGACCAATAACAGCGGCGAAGATTATGAAAACGCCCAGGTCCGTCTTATCGTCGGTAAGGTCCACATGCTCGATGAGATAGCGGATCTTGCCCGAAGACAATACCCATACGACAGGCCCGGTCAAATAATGCCCGTACCTACTGCAGCACCTGCTTTGGGAATGCAGCTCAGCAGAAGAGCCAGAGGAGAAATGGCTATGGCGATGGAAGCGCCGGCACCCAAGGAAATCGTCAAGGAAGGATTAAGTGAATACTTCCTTTATACCATTGAGGGAACGGAAACTATCCCGAACGGCTGGTCGAAAAGACTGCTGAGCTTCGATGCCGATGAAGTTCCGGTCGTTAATCTGTATAAATACGAAGAAGAACGCTACGGCACAAATGTGATTCGTTTCCTGAGCTTCAAAAACGATACCGAGCACAAACTCGGCGAGACACCAATCCCCGGCGGATTGCTGAAGGTCTATAGAAATTCCGGTGGTCAGGGACATCTTTCCTATACGGGACAATCGGAATTCAAATATATTCCTGTCAATGAAGAAGTGGAACTGAATCTCGGTCCGGCCGCCAACGTCGTTGTCGAATCGAAGGTGATGGATTTTAAGACAGATAATTACAGGTTCGATTCAGATGGTGACATAATCGGCTGGGACGAAATTCGCACATTCGAGATCGAAGTCAGAAACACCCGTGATATAGCGGTCAAAATCGAAATCAAGCGGAACTTCCCGACCCGGTTCTGGCAGATAAGAACTGATAATGTTTACGAGAATGTTGATACGAATACGATAAAGTTCACGCTCGATATGCGACCGGGTACAAAACAAAACCTGGAATATGTCCTGACAACATTCCACGGAACACGAGAAGACGACTGGCGCAGGACTCAATGATAGGTTGGTTTTTTTAGAAAGAAATAAAATGAAGCGAATATTTATATTACTGATAATTGCCGTGATAACTTGTGTAGCGCAGGCCAAGGTCGATTTGGTGACATTGCCCCCGCGCGAGACGGTCCAGCTTACGATATATAATTCCGCAGATATGACACTGGTTCGAGAAAGCAGGGCCTTGACTCTCAAACAAGGGAAAAACAACCTGCAGTTTTCATGGGAAAATACGCTTATCGACCCGACATCTCTGGAGATGCTGCCGAAGGCAAATGCGGACAGGATTGATATTGCCGATTTGTCTTTCCCGCCAAGGGTACGAAATCTGGGTTTGTGGAATATCACCAGCGGTGTCTCGGGAAAAGTCCCGGTGGAGATTACATACTTAACCAGCGGCCTTTCATGGCGTGCGTTTTATATGGGAACGCTCACCGAAAATGAGGAAACTATGCGTCTGCAGGGCTACGTCCGCGTGACCAACAACTCCGGCGAAGATTACGAAAACGCCCAGACAAGGCTCATCGTCGGCCAGGTCCACATGCTTGATGAAATTGGAGAGCTTGCCCGAAGGCAATACCCATACGGCCGACCGGGTGAAGGAAGAGTTCAAAATTGGGAGGGAGCTGTTGAAGAAGATAAAAAAGTTATGAAGGATGAATTAGAAAACTTAAGAAGTCGACTCGATGCTGTTGTTACCAAGCAGAAAGAAATCGTCAAGGAAGGGCTTAGCGAGTACTTTCTCTATACGATAGAAGGGACGGAAACAATCCCGAACGGCTGGTCGAAAAGACTGCTAAGCTTCAATGCCGACCAAGTCCCAGTTGTCAATTTGTATAAATACGAGGAGCAGCGCTACGGCACAAATGTAATTCGCTTTTTAAGCTTCAAAAACGATACCGAGCACAAACTCGGTGAAACACCAATCCCCGGCGGACTGCTTAAGGTCTATCGAAGCACCGGCAGTCAGGGACATCTTTCCTATACGGGCCAGTCTTCTTTCAAATATATCCCCGTCAACGAGGAAGTGGAACTGAATATCGGTCCGGTGGCCAACGTCGTTGTCGAATCGAAGGTTATGGATTTTAAGACGGACAATTACAGGTTCGATTCCGACGGCGACATAATCGGTTGGGACGAAATTCGCACGTTCGAGATCGAAGTCAGAAACACGCGTGATATTCCAGTCAAAATCGAGATTAAGCGGAATTTCCCAACCCAGTTCTGGCAGATAAGAACAGATAACCGTTATGAGAAGGTTGACACGAATACGATAAAGTTCACACTCGATTTACGACCCGGCACAAAACAAACTATTCTTTACACCCTGCGAACTTATCACGGCACAAGAGAGGATGACGCCGGATAAATAATCAAGTTTTTGCCTTAGTATCTTCATTCACCAGAGCTTAATACGAGTTTGCAGTCAATACCGGCTGTGAATCTTCAGGGCCGAAGACATCGTACTGCGGGCCGTATTGCTGCAGATAATACAGCGAATAAGACCGCTCGAAAACCAGTACCGGCAAAAGCAAAACTGTGCTGATATAGGGTATAAGGGCCAGGCAGCAGAAGCAGCACGTACAACACATACCAGTCAGCACAATAATTCCTATGGCCATTCCGATTACTATTTGAAACAGTATATAGAGCAAAAAGCGTGCCTTGTTCACCGATAGTACCGTAAGAAATTCCCTCCAGGCCGCCCTGACACTCTCAGTCTGCAGGAACATAGTCGGCACAACGAAATCCATCGTAAACTTCTCGATAACACCAAAACAAATCGAAAGAATAATGATACACAGAACAAGAAACACGACACCGAGTATAGGCCAAACAGCCGGAGCACCGGCCGAGACCATTGTCATAATAAGTAATACCATAAAAATCACAGGCAGTAATATGACGACAAAACCAATCAGGGCCAGAACGATTCGGAATGCAAAAAGGCTGTTAGCATGCGCCCGGTACTTCGCCCATGGAATTTTAACTTCCGCCTTATTACCGGCGACACAATGAAGGAACATAAATCTGCCGCGACTGCTGAGCCACGTAAAGACGATCCAAAGAACTATCCCGAGTACGACAAGAAATATGACAAGAGGAACAATCCAGTATGCGTTTGTCACGATAAAATCCTTCGCCGCATTGAAAGCCTGCCGGAATTCTTCCTTGTTTCCGCCCTGGAAATTCGCCTGTGGCCCACTTCCACCTCCGCCTTTTCCCAGGTATGCAAGAAAAGCACAAAAGCCGATAACAAACCATTTACCTATATCGAAAGGCGAAAAAAGAATCAACTTGACCCTGTTAATCGCCGGTGTTAAAGGATCAACAACACTTACTCGGTCCGGTCTTTTGTCGTTCATAATATAAGCTCTCCATAATACATAATGCTGTTAACCAACATGGATATCATAACTACAACGGCAAATAATGAATTTACCTGTGCCAAAACATAAACTAAAAAGCCTAAACCCGCACTGCAAACGACAGCTATCACAGCCGCAACTTTCTCCCAGTGACTGAATATTACCATCATATTAGAAGATTCCCGGTCAGCACCCGTTTCCGATTTCCTCAGTTCACTTAGTACATTATTTACTAATGACTCGGTGAATTCTTTGCCGGGTTTATCGGGGCTATCCGCAAGCTTCACCAATCGCGAGATATTATCATCCAACTGCGTATCGGAATTATTGCTGAATGCATTATTCTCATTTATTTTCATTATTCCTGCCCCTGCTTATTTACAAATGTCACATGCCTTAGTTTTTCCCGAAGTGAAATCTTTGCCCGATATAACAAACTATGCACAGCTTTTTCCGTCATATTCATCTCTGCAGCAATCTCGCATACCGGCAGGTCTTCTATATACTTTGCTCTCAATACGGTTTCTTCCTTAGTTTCCAGTTTACTAAGCGCCTTCCTCACAATATCAATCGTTTCTTTTCGTTCCAGCACTTCATCGGGCAGCAGCTTTGTATCAATCGCATCGAAATATCGGCCAAGTTCGCCATTCGTGCCGGGTCTACTCGCCCGCCTTCTTAGCTCAAGACGGATGGCATTTCGTGCGATGCCGCCAATCCATTCTTCGGGGCTGCCTTTGTCCGGATTGTAACTGACTCGTCCCCGGACGGCATCGAAAATCGTTTTCTGGACCAGATCCTCGGCCAGCGAAGGATTCGGCCAACTTTTCAAAAACAACCGATAAAGCAATGGAATTTGCCTACTGGTAAATTCCCGCCATACATCGGCGTCGCCATGGGCAAATTTCTTCCAGTTTTGTTGTTCCAGCTCATCCGACACGTTTTCAGGCTTTCCTTTCCACAATCAGCCTTCTTTATATACTATGCGCTACAAGCAAGAATGACTCATACTTTTTAAAAAGCATAAGGTGTGAAATGACAAAAATTCTGTTTTTTTAAGGTTCGTTTTTTTAACAGACAATCTAATACTTTAAGGACTGCTGCTGTTTAAGCTGCCGAAGTTCCCTGAGGACCGGCCAATCGGCAAAGGCAAGAACAAATAACATGATTATATTGGCGATAGGAACGAACATAAGCAGGCCAAGAGCCCAGCAAAAGCCCGTTTTGGAAAATATTCGGCAGTAGACATATACCATCAATATCATGATAAAGAGTATAATCAACAAGAAAAACAACATGAATACAGCACCAACCATGGGAGCAGCTTCAGAACCATGCATCTTTATTCCTTTCAATTTAGTTTGTAATATCAGGCTAAAACTTCCTTAATCCGAAAAAAAACATATAGGCCACACTAAAATAGACTAACCAAAGATTAAAATACTTCAAAGATTTTTTAAATTTTCCCATATTATTCATATTTTCAGCACATTAAATCGTATATGGATAATTTATGCATAAATACTTCTTATTGATTTCAAACGGCAAAAATTGTAGAATTGCTAAAAACGAACAATCTCAGTGAGTTGAAGATTGGGTAAATTCGATAAATGAGAAAAAGTCTGGAAAAAATCGCCAAAGAGAACGGCAAATACAATGCCAGGGCAATCAGGTTTGTCTCCGAAGGGCTAAGCTATACGGCAAAAAAGGTCGCCGACGAGCCTAAACATGTCAGCGGCCAAACCCTCTGCGACGGACTCAGGAAGCTGGCTCTCGAAAAATGGGGCCCATTGTCGCTACTCGTGCTAAATAGCTGGGGCGTCAAAACCACCCGCGACTTCGGCGAAATTGTATGGTTGATGATAAGTCACAATCTGATGAGCGCCCATCCGACGGATTCCATCGACGATTTCAACGATGTTTACAACTTTAAAACCGCATTCAAAGACCAGTTCAAATTCTAAATTATTGATTCGCTGCCATCAAAACAACTCATAAAATTATCACATGATTTTTTCATAAAAACCCGGATGAAAATATCCTTCGAATACTGCTGTGACAGGACCAGTGAGGTGAACTTCTTTATTCGAGCCGATTTCCACCGATAATTCGCCGCCGGGCATTTTTACATTGACTCTATCGTCCACCATGCCCAATTTGTAAGCGGCCACCGCCGCTGCACAGGAGCTGCTGCCGGAAGCCAATGTATATCCGGCACCCCTTTCCCAAATCCTGATTTCGATATTCGACCGGTCAATTACTTTCAAAAGCTGCATATTTATCCGGTTAGGGAACATCTCGTGATTTTCCACCATAGGACCTAATTCTCTTGCTTTTTGCTCGCTGACATCCTTCATCGGTATCACACAATGCGGATTGCCGATAGACAGGCAGGTGACTTTATATTTCACGCCGTCAATTTCAAGCTCTTCATCAACCACATCTCTTTCTGCGCCTTTAACAGGTATCTCCGTACTCAGGAAAGAGATTTTCCCCATATTGATTTTTATAAGATTTGCAGTATCGTCTTTTATTTGGGCCTCAACTATTCCACTTAACGTCTCGATATCAAAAATCTTTGCCTTCACATATCCTTTTTCAAACAGATATTTAGCAAATATTCTCAATCCATTGCCGCTCTTTTCGGCCTCGCTGCCGTCCGGATTGAAAATCCTCACGCTCAAATTATTCCCGTTTTGTATCGGGCCGTATAGAATCCCATCCGAGCCGACGCCGATGTGCCTGTCGCAAATCAAGCGAATCGCATCCGGCGTTAAATTAATATCACAAAAGTTCGGATCTATAACAAGATAATCGTTTCCCAAGCCGTGATACTTCTTAAAATATGCGTCCATAGTTCCCTGCTGCGACAAAACTTCACACAAGCTCCAGCTCCAAAAATAAAACACCTTCGATGGGAATGTGCTGGTAAGGCGGAATTTCCTTAAAACCGAGCGATTTGTACAAACATTTCGCCGGTTCGAGGACCGTATCCAGTTTCATGGTTTTATAACCGCTTCGCCGGGCTTCCTTGATAATCGCCTCAGCCAGTTTTCGGCCGATTCCCTGCCTATGGAAGGTCGGCCGCACAAACAGCCGCTTCATTTCACAAACTCCTTCACCAATTTTACGAAATGCCACACATCCGACGGCAGTTTCACCCATTTTCGCCAGAAGCAGCTTTCCGCTCGGGGGTGCATACCGCCCCGGTAAGTTTTCGGCCTCTTGCTGAAAATTCTGGAAAGACAAATCAAACGGTAAATACACCTCGTATTCTATAAAAAGTCCCCTGGCAGCTTCATAATCACCTTCGTTGGCAGTGATTATCTTGACCTTTTGATTTTTAAGACTTTTCGAAATATATTTCTGTGTCCAGGGACAGACGTTAATGCAAATGCCGCAAATTGCCGAATCGATACCCTTCTGCCCTGCAAGGCTTTTTGCCATCTTTCTACAGGTAAATGCGTCGTAAATCGATTCTCTTGATGTCTCTAAGCTCCAGTTTCGACCTTTGATAGCACCTGCCGGACATGCCTCCAAACATATTCGACACTGCTCGCATCGCGACTCGTTTACCGGCTCCGAGACTTCAAACTCGGCATCGGTGAAAACTGTTGCCAGTCTGACAGCCGGACCGAATTCCCTTGTCACTAACAACGCAGACTTGCCTATCCACCCGAGGCCCGCACGTGTAGCGATCGTTTTATGCTGGACTCGCGTTGACAATGTAACCGGGTCAAACTCGTCGGTTGTCGCTTTAAAAGATTCGGCTCGCGCACCAGATGTGGTTAAAATTCCAACGACACATTCGGAAAGTTTCGCCAAAAAGCAATTTAAACGCTTATATTCCTCAAAGTAATTTTTTGTCGGGCCATTCGATATTTCCCGAACGATTTTCGGCTCCAGAGCAACGGCGATAGAGACCGCCCTCGACAAACTACCTGTCATTTCAACAGGCAGATTTGTCACATCCGCAAAACCCACCAGGTCCGCACCGTGTGCCATCAGTTCATGTTCTATTTGGGAATTTATTGTTTTCACAAGTCCAGCTTTAATTCCAGAAAAACCATACAATCGATTTCAAAATATTCATAAGGAGCGATATCTTCGAATCCGAGGGAACGATACAATTCTTCCGCCCCTGTCATCTTTTTATTGGTATTCAGCCGCATCGAATGATAGCCCATATTTCGCCCTTGTTCGATGATAGCTTCTGCGAGGGCTTTCCCGATACCTGATTTTCTATATTCAGGTTTTACGTACAGCCTTCGCATCTCACATATTCCATCGCCCAAATCCATCAGTCCGACACAGCCGGCCGTCTCCGATTGATACCGGGCAAGAAGCAGGCATCCTTTCGGCGGGCCGAAACGACCCGGTAAACGATTGGCTACTTCATACTCATAATTTTTCATATACTCTTTGAATGAAGGCCTGTCCATGTAGTCGTGCAGACGGCTCTTAAGAAGCTCTGCAAATTCTCTCCAAAGAGTCCTGATCTCTTCGAGCTTCTCATCGTTTTCAACTTTATAAATGTCTATCATGTCTCACTCAATTTAATTTTGTAACGAGCCGGCTGATTGAAAAACGTCATATCCGTATATCCGGCATAAATTTTCGCAGAATGTTTAATCCCTTTGGGAATAAAATAACGCTCGCCCTTCGAATAGGTATGTTCGACTCCATCAATCGTCAAATCCAGCTTCCCTTCCAGAACAACAGCCCACTGACTTTCGTGCGAATGCTCCGGCAATTCCACATTCTCAGTAAATTCCATAAAGATAATCTGGTGATTCTCCGATTGAGAAAGGTATGCCTTTACGCCGCTGACAGGGATATCCGCTTCGGGTAAATTTTTTATCGGTTCGGGAAATATATCCGGCATAACAATTACTCCTTACGATAAATCTTCTGCTAACATTTCTTCAAGAATTTCTGCGGCGTTTTTTACCATCTCAGGACAAATACTGGAAAAGAGACTGCCTTCCCGGGCTTTTTTCTGTCCCTCCTGTGTGCTTATATCACAGCCAAGCAGTTCCCTGCATAAGACCGAGCCGTTCCGGGCCTTGAAACAATTTGTGAATTCAGTAATTTTTTCGTATGTCTTTTCCTTTGCCTGCCGGTCTTGAGCTGTGGCATTGCCGTACTTTAAGCCCAGGACCATAAAAGCACCAGTGACCGCCCCACATGTTTCGCCCATTCGCATTCCGCCGCCGAAACCTGTGGCGACCTTCAATGCCCTGCCGCAATCAAGACCGAATTGTTCACTGTAACTGCTTAAAACCGCCTGGGAGCAATTAAAACCATTCTTAAATCTTTCCACGGCCTCTTCAATTTTTGAACTCATAAATTTTCTCCGAATCTTATAACTCGACGAATTTAAACTTCGGCTCTATTATCCATACGAATATATTCGTTAATTTTCCAGGTCGGATACAGGCTCTTTAAAATTCAACTCATTGATTATTTCGTCCAATAGCTGGTTAAATGTTTCAGGATCCTCAATCATGATAAAATGCCCCATCCCCGGCATAAGTTTCACATCGAAAGAGACGGCGTGACGCCGATTGGCTTCAACATCTGTCTCAAGTAAATCCGAGTTTATACAATATAACGGCACTTTAACCTGCTCAAGTGCCTCCGTAACATTGTAACGAAAATACCCCTGTAGCGAGCTGATTCCCACCCATGGAGGGGCTGAAGACATGTCCTCAACGATTCTTTCGACAATATTTGGATCCGAACCTGCCGGGAACATATCCCGGACGAATTCCTGTGTATTTCCTTTGAAATCTTTCTGAAAACCGTAAATAAATTCCCTGACTTGTTTCCGTGGATACGTAGTTTCGACGTTTTGTAACGTATCTACTCCTACCAGACCGATGACGCGGTCCGGTATACGCCGTGCCGCTTCTATTATGACGGGGCCTCCCATCGAATGGCCGATGAGAATGGCCTTTTCGATTTTAAGCTTTTCGACAACCGCCACGACGTCACCACCGAACGCTTCGATAGTCCAGTTTCTGCGGCCAAGGCCCGATAGCCCGTGTCCGGCAAGGTCAATCGTGACTACTCGATATCGACTTTCAAAATAAGGCACCTGGTAACTCCAGTATCTTCTATCGCAGCACCAGCCGTGGATAAAGACAAGTGCAGGCTCGCCTTTGCCGTGAACATCGTAACTAATGGCGACATTATCTTCAGAAAATGCATGATGCTTCTGATTAAATGTGCAACCTTCTAAAAATAGTAAAGACAATATCATGGTTAACAACAAAGAAAGATTGCATGTTTTCATCTCTGTGTTCTCCCTGAAACACTCATCTGTTCTTACTGTTATTTAACTTTAATATAACTGACCTTTTGCAACCATCACAACATTTCCGCCGACATTCACATCTATTTTTCCATCCTTATCCCGGGCCTTCAAGTACAAAAGCGACTGCCTGCCGATTTCGTAGCCCTGTTCCACGCGAACATTAATTGTTTCTTTTCCAAAGTACCGATGCTTGACGAGATACCCGGCCAGGCAACCATTCCCGCTTCCTGTCGCAGGGTCTTCGGGGATTCCGTAATAATCGCAAAAAACCCTTATGTTCAGATTATTACTCCGGCTGTAAGTCTCGGGACAAAAAACGAGAAGAACTTTCGCCTGGGAATTTTCAATCAGCCTGAAGTATAAATCTTTGTTTATCGTAACTCTTTTTAATGCGTCTAACTTATTAAGCGGCACTATTATAAACGGCATCCCGGTGGAAACTCCCAGAATTGGAAATCTTTCGTCAATGTCGTCATTTTCAAGCGTTAGAACACGCGCGACATCATCCGCGTTAAAAACCTCTCCAAAAACCGGCTCAATCTGTTTCATCCAGAGAATTTCCTGTCCCTGACCCGCATCCTGGAAGGTCACGGGGATTTGCCCGACTTTCAAATTCAGGTTTACTTTTTCAACAGGATTCTTGATTATCTCATTTCGTATTATATATGCGGTTCCCAAAGTCGGATGTCCTGCAAAAGGGACTTCCGAACCCGGCGTAAATATTCGTACATCATAGCCGCCGTTATTCTGCCTGTTGGAAAGAATAAATGTCGTTTCCGAATAATTCATTTCCCTGGTAATCCGCAACATTTGCTCGCCCGACAAAGCTCCCGCATCCCGGACAACCGCGAGCTGGTTGCCAGCATATTTCTCTTCTGCAAAAACATCAACAATATAAAATGCAAGTTTATCCATTTGGTTTTTCTCCTTTAGCCGGCTTTTCCATATCCTCTTCCATTCGGGCAGAGTCTGCGGCAGTTATTGCACAGATATATAAAGTCACCCTTTGTGGTTTGACCCTGCGAAACAGTCCTGCAGAGTGTTTGATTTACCGTTTTGCCGTCAAGAGCTCCCGCCGGACAATTTTCAATAAAAACCTGACAATCGGTCAAATATAAATAATATTCCGTACTAATCATGATCATGTCCCTTATATATCCAAAGCGATTGACAACTGCCTGCCTCGACAAATCCGCTTTTTTTATAGAACTCTATCGCTTTACCATCTGCAATTATGGATTGTTGATGAAAATCATGATACTTCTTCTGCAATGACTTCACAATCTCTGTTCCGATACCATTGCCCTGATACTCAGGATGTACAACCAAATGAGGATAGTACACAACAAGATAACCGTCTGAGATAGCATTGCCTAATCCAATAAGTCTTTCACCATCCCATGCAGTAACCACAGCGTGCGAATTCATCAGGGCCTTGAGCAGCAAATCCGGTTTCTCCGCCGACGACCAATCCACCGATTTATAGAGCGCAATAACCTGATCTTTCGGTATGTCCTTTTTACGTTCATATTTTATTTTGTTCATATTCACCAAATCCACCTGCCATTACGAGAACAACTATTATTCCATAAACTTGTTTTATTACCCGGTTAGCAGACTTTTCATAATTTTTCCAAGCCGTCGTATCCCTTCGTTAATTCTGTCTTCATCGGAATTGGAAAAGTTCAACCTCATATTGTTTTTACCGCCGCCATCGACAAAGAACGGTGTCCCCGGAACGAAAGCCACCTTTTCCTCGATGGCGAGATCGAACAATTCCAAAGCAGACAACCGCTCCGGCAGCGTCACCCACAGGAACATTCCGCCCTCGGGCCTGGTGAAATTGACATCCTGTGGAAAGTTTGCTTCGATAGCAGCCACCATAGCATCTCTTTGTTTTTTGTACGCTGTTATTATCGTTGCGATATGTTTGTCCACATCATTGTCCACCAGGTACCGATGCACAATCCTCTGACATAAAGAATTCGAGTGGAGGTCGCTTGCCTGTTTGGCAACCACGAGTTTATCCATGATTTCACGCTTAGCGCAGATCCAGCCAAGCCGCAATCCGGGTGCAATCGTTTTCGAGAAAGAGCCTAACAATACCGCCCTGTTGTCAAGCCAGGTTCGCATCGACTGAGGTGCCGCTCCCGCAAACCGCAGCTCTCCGTATGGATCATCCTCAATTACAACTGTATCATACCGGGCAAACAGCTTAGCTAATTCCTCACGCTTGTTCTGCGAATAGCTTATACCGGACGGATTCTGGAAATTAATAACAGTATGGAACAGCTTAATATGATGCTCACCGAGCACGTTTTCCAGCCGGTCAATATCCACACCATCTTCCAAAAGAGGTACCGGGTAAAACTGCGGCTCATAAACCGAGAATGCCTGAATCGCACCCAGATATGCAGGCCGTTCAATTGCAATCCTGTCACCTTTTCCGATGAAGACCTTTCCAATTAAATCCAGTCCCTGCTGCGAGCCATTAGTAATCAATATCTCATCGGCCGAGACAGCTAATCCCTTCTTTTGAAGATACCTCTGCGCAATATATTCCCGCAAAGGTTGATACCCTTCGGTTGTGCTGTACTGCAGGGCCGAAACGCCGGCTCCAACCAAAACATCCGATGTGGCCTTCGCAATCTGTCCAACAGGAAAAAATCTCGGATTCGGCAGTCCTCCCGCAAACGAAATAACCTCGGGATTCTCGGTTACTTTCAAAATCTCCCGGATGAAAGACTTCGGAATCGCATTCATTCTTGTTGCATATAGGTTTTTCATCATTCCTGCTCTCTATTAAACTCTCTGTACATAAACGCAACATTAAAAGGTAAATGGTCGAATTTTTTTGTGCCTTTCTGGATAAAGCCAAATTTCTTATACCAATTCTTCAGCTTCCTGTGTTTCGAGATTATCCCTATCTCCACCCGCCGGATACCGGACTTCCGTGCCTGCTCGAATAAATGATTAACCAAAGCTTGTCCGAAGCCTTTGTTTCTGTACTCTGGTAGCACGGCAAGTCTTCCGAGATAGCACAAATCGGGCCCTGCCTTCTCAAGGGCCACACATCCACAGGCCTTGTTGTCATTTTCCAGGATGTAATATTTCAGACCTTTTTCAAAATCACCTTCGACTCTCTCTTTTGCGTTGAATGCCGGAAACTTGGGACAGCTTTCGGCCGTTATGGAGAACTTTTCAGCCACATCACGAAATGAGTCTCGAATAAGAGCTATTAAAACTTCTTTGTCTGTTTTTTTTGCATCTCTTATAAACATTGTTCAATCCAATATTCGTAATTATATCCCTACAACCTTACTTCTTCGTTCCATAAGAACAACGTCACGCCATTTGCCGTTCATGCAGCCGATCCTTTCTCGCATTCCGACTTCTCGAAAACCGCAGGCCTTTTGTATAGCTATACTTGCGGTGTTTTCAGGGAAAGTCCCGCTTTGTAATGTCCATACCCCGGCCCGCTGCGATTCTTCAATAGTCGCTTTTAGCAACGCTGTGCCGATTCCCCGCCCACGAAAAGAATCCCTTACGTACAGACTTAATTCAGTCACGCCTTTATATACGCACCTGGTTGAAACGGGACTCAGGGCCGCCCACCCGACAATCTTTCCTGCCGATATTGCTACAAGCCTGCAATCAATCAGGTGAGATTTATCCCAATGCTCCCAGTCCGGAGCGTCCTTCTCAAAAGTTGCGTTGCCGGTTGCAATACCCTCCTGATAAATTTCTTTAACATTAGGCCAGTCCTGGTCTTTCATTTTTTCGATAATGATATCCATATTAATTCCCTCAATACCAAAGAGAATACTTCCGCATTTAACTTCATAAGGCATGTTGTTATGTTTTTAAATTCATAAACAGAAGCAAACCAAAAATCGTGATAATTGCACCTGAAATCCTGTTCAGCCAGATCAGATTATCGCGATTGATTTTTTGACTAAAAAGACCTGCTACGTTAGTAAGCAGAATCCACCATAAACCGGAACCGGTAAATACCCCGACAATCAATAGACCGGAGAAACCATGATGTGAATCCGTTATACCTAATCCCGCAAATATTGCGGCAAATGCAAGAATCGTTATTGGATTCATAAGTGTAAGAAAAAAAGTCGAACCATAATTATATGCGAGCCCTTGGTCATTAACAACGCCGGGCTTTTTAGTTATTTTTGAAAAAAAAGTCCTTATCCCAAGAACACAAAGAAAAACGGCACCAATAACACGTAATAATAATCGCTGCTCGACAAGAAAACTCGATATAAATGTCAGTCCCAAAGCAGCTATAGCACCATAAATAGCATCTGCTGTAGCCGCACCAAGGCCGGAAACTAAGCCGTGAATTTTACCTTCTGTCAAAGTTCGATATATACATAATATCCCGACTGGACCGACAGGTGCAGCAATTACGAAACCTAATATAAGACCTCTAAAGAAAAAGCCTGTATTCATGCCGCTCTCTCTAATTATTTAATTATTAATGATTTTTCCATTTTGTAGTAATGCAATTTTTTTCTATTCTCAACTTCCAGGAATGTTTCTTCCAACGTGGCATATCCCAGTAAATCATAAAACTTCTTCGAAGGCAGTGACGCATCCAGTTTGACGATATTAATACCCTGAGAGAGAGCCTTTTCTTCGAGTTTCTGCATAATAAGCTTGCCGAAGCCGCATTTTTGAAATTCCGGCTCGATAAAAACCCTGGCTATTTCATTTCCTACAACTGTGCCGGTTCCGACCATCCGGCCGTCCCGCTCCAAAATAATCGTGTATCCCTCTTTTGCGTTCTTTAGAATCTTGTCGTGGTGATGCCAATCTTTGAAAAACTTCACGGCTTCGACGCAGTATATATTCGAGTAGCAAATATCAATCGTCTTATCAACCAGGTCCTTAACAGCGGCTAAATCGCTTTTTTCGAATTCTCTGATTTCCATAACACCTTCATACCACCGGCTTGATATATGTGTCCAGACTATTTCACTACGTATGAAACGATTATTTCCTTTGGTTTTTCACCAACGGGACATGCCCGCAGGCATACTTCGCATTCATAGTTATTCGGTATATTTCCGAGTGACTTTTTTACCGACCTCATATTGTCCCTGCATTTAAGACCGTCAAAATCATTTTCCATTATCGCTCCTGAAAGACAAGCTTCCATACATTTTCCACAATGAGTGCAGGCCTCACTACCGTCAATCCTGTCAAAATCTATTTCGGCATCGGTCAAAACCACCCTTAGGTGTATCCAGGGACCCCAGTCGGAATTCATAAAAAGATAGTTGTCACCTAACTGTCCTAATCCTGTTTTTACGGCAAGTGTCTTAAACATAACACCGCATTGCCCCGGATAAGGAAGTATTATTCCTTTAAATCCCTTTTTGTCCAATATATTACATATTTTCTCCGCAGTTAGTTTGGTATGCAAATCAGCGGGACAGGTCTCACCGGAATCATCCGCCGGAAAGCTGAACCAAACCCACTCGATAGAATGCTGTATATGGTGAGCGATAACGATAACAGTCTTGACATCGGGTAGAAATGTCTCGATTTTCGCCCTTTCTTCATTGTCGTATTGGTCTATTGACGCAAAACCAATTCTGCAGCATTCAGGCATAATCTTTTCGAAATCTTGTTGTCTCATTTTTTTCCTCATAATTACTTTGTCGAACCGTTCTGATTTTTTATTATAACAACAACACAGGATCCGATAACGGCGGCCGAACCAATAATCGATCTCCATGAAACGAACTCACCGAAGATTGTCACACCGATGACATAATTCACAACCGGTACCAACAATCCCAAAAGCGAGCCTGTCGATATATCCACATAACGATACGCCTCTGTTGATAAAAGCTGTCCTATTGTAGCGGTAACTCCGATAGCTACTAATAAAATTCCGCCGGACAGCCCTATTGAACAGGGTACAACATTCGCCGGAACTACTACAATCCAAAGACCGATGACACACTGTGCAAAGTATATGGCATACGAAGAATCCGTATCGTGTAGCTTTTTAACCAGTACAAGGGCTATTCCACCGAGCATCGCACCGAAAACCGCCAAAAGCTCATTCCAGCCGAAAAAACCAAGTAAACCCGAACCGTTGCCGTTATCGCTGGCCAGAAGGTATATGCCGAAAAAGGCTGCCAAAATTGCTGCTGCGCGGAGCAGACCAATCTTTTCCTTCAAAAATATCGCACCGGCAATACTGGCAAAAATCGGGAAAGAATAAATTAAAACGGTTCCCTTTCCGACACCAAGCTTTGCAATCGCCCAGAAACAAATTAAAATTGCCGCTCCGCCGAAAAGACCTCGCAGAAACAAAAAACCACCATTTACGAATCTCAGTTTTATTTTACCGAAAAGTGCCGCGGTGCCCAGGATGCCCAGTCCAACAACAAAACGAAACAGCGTCGTCTTATATGGGTCGATGTCGGAAGCATATCGTACAAGTGCCGACATTAAACAAAAGAACACCGTCGAAACAAGTATCAACGTTATCCCCTTATATTCATTTTTATCAAAGCTCCGGCGTATCATTCTTATACTTTCTTAGTACATAAATAAGTCGCAAAAAATCCTTCCCTGTAATTGGCTTTTTCTATCTCGAAGCCTGCTTTTTCGAGCAGTCCTTCCATAACCCAGTCGTATGTGCTAAATTCCTGACGAAAATGTGTTTCAAGCTCCTTTTTCATCTGGTCTCCCATACGGTCGGTCATAGATTGAATAAATTCCTGTATAAAAAATTCATAATTCGTCGGATCAAATGAAAAAACCACGTCAAACAAAAGTAATTTGCCATCTGTTTTAAGCATTTGTATCAATCTTTTAAATGCTACTAATTTCCAGAAGTCCGGTAAATGATGCAGTGCAAGGGTCGAGACAATCGCATCGACAGGCTCGGCACAATGCCGATACGTCAAAAAACCGCCGCGACAAAACTCCACATTTTGCAAACCGGCTTTTTCTACCTTTTTACGGGCGCATTTTAACATCACCTGCGAGATATCAACCGCATAAACCTTCTTAAAATACGAAGCGGCATGAATCACAAAAGCGCCTGTTCCGCAACCCATGTCTATTACAGTCTGCTGAGGTCCCAACGCAAGAAGGGACATAATCTCTTCGGATTCTTTTTTATAGTCCCTGAACTTGCCGTGCTGTTTGTCATATTTTCGGGCGCAAAATTTATTGTTGAATTTTGCACCACAGGATTTCATCTCGTCGAACTGCCATCCGGGATTACGACTTGCTTCGAGAGCATTTGAGTAATGTCTGTAAATTTCAATATCCATTTCCCTGACTTTCATTTTAATTATTTCCTCGCTACCGCCACTAATCGTTTTGCGTTTTGGTCATAATCCGCACCTTCCAGGTCTCCGTAGATATTCACGGAACTAAAACCGCATTCCTTCAGCATGTTTACCATTTCTACTGCAGAATAGATTCTATGACCGAATCTGAACTCCCGTATCTTTCCATTTTCGAGCATAATCCACCTGTTATCGGCCCATGACCAGTTCTGAAGCATTTTATGTTCCTGCAAAAAAAATCTGCCGTCTTCCTCGTGCCAGTGGCGCTGCTGGTAAATGCGAGCCAGGATTTCTTTGCCCATCACATCTATTAATAATATCCCGCCTTTTCGCAGTGAGCAGTGTATATTTGCCAGAACACGCTTGTTATCCGTCTCGATTTCGAAATATCCGAAGGCTGTAAACATATTAATTACCGCATCGAAGCTCTCAATCTGACAAAACCGCCTCATATCGCTTCTGACAAACTGGATATTCAGACCTTCATCCTCGGCCTGCCTGCGGGCTTTTGTCAGATATTCATCCGTAAGATCGACACCGACAACCTCGTAGCCCCGCCGGGCAAGTTCCAGCGAGTGCCTACCGATTCCACAGCATAAATCCAGAATTTTCGCACCTTTTTCCACGGCTAAAAGTTTTACAATGCGATCAACTTCTTCGCCGGCAGCATCCAATCGCTCCCGATTGAATAACGTAGATTCAAACGTATTCCAGAAACTTTCATCCTGATACCATATTTTTTCCTTTGTTTCCTGCATAGCAGCTCCTTAACAAATACCAAAACAAAAAAGCCTTCCAGGTTCTTTACTCCCTGAAAGGCTTTATTTTCAATAAAATATGTTCTCAAGTCCTTTTAGGGAGGAGCCTCTTTCGGCCATACGAAAATACCAAGACCACATGTCCTGGCTGTAAGGGCCGTAAAGGCTGTGCGCATAAGCACCGTGGCCACCTTGTGGCTTGTCAACTGCTTATGTATATTTTCCCTAAAAAGATACATTTCAAAATCCCGTTCTCTCGACGAAAGCGACTAATCTAATCAATATATTTAATTTTTGTCAAGAAAAAAATTGTAAAAACAAAAAAATTTTCCTGTCCCTTCCAATCAATTCGAGTCTCCGGAAAAATCTGAGAATAAAATCGTTGTCAATAGAGAACGTATGTCCCCAATTGAATTCAGGTCAGGAATTTCAAAATAATATTCTGGTAATCCTTAACTGCTCTTTCGAGGTCGACGATTTCAATATATTCATCCGGCTTATGGCAAAGTGACGGCTTGCCCGGACCGAAAATTACAACCGGCGCACCCAACAAAGCAAATTGAGGTCCGTCGGTTGTAAAATCGATCGCATGGGTTTCGGTAATTCCCAGAGATGAACAGAATTCCCGAACAAAATCACTATTACGGTCAGTTTCCATCGACTGAACCTGCCGGATTATGGAAACATCGGCCTCAAATTGGGAATTTTCTGATTTGAGCTTCTCAAAAATTCCCTTTATATCGGCAATAATATTTTGATGGTCGGCCCCTGGTATGGTCCGAATATCTATTCCCACAGTGCATTTATCCGGTACGACGTTGAGTGTCTTACCGCCGACAATCGTATTGACACTCATCGAGCACCGGCCAAGCAATTCATGAGATTTAGCCGATATGTCGTATTTTTCCAGACCGTATAGGAAATGCCGCATAGAGGTAATCGCGTTTATACCGAGCTCCGGCGTCGAACCGTGAGCTGATTTACCGCTTGTATTGACTTCAAGCCACAACATTCCCCGGTGGGCGGTAACAATCGTAAAATCGGTCGGTTCGGGAATTACCACCCCCGCAAGATTGTCCTGCCTCTCGAAACCGTCAATAAATCTCTGTGCTCCGGCACTGTCCGTCTCTTCCCCGGCGGCGGCCACGAAAATAATATCACCCTGTAATTTTGTGCCGGAATCGACAATCCCGCAGATAGCCGTCACAGCAGCGGATATTCCTCCCTTCATGTCCGTGGAACCCCTGCCGTAGATTTTTCCGTCGGCTTCCACCGCCCCGAAAGGCGGATACTGCCACGAGGCTTGACCGGGACCGACTACGTCATGATGGCATGCGAACAACAGCGCTGCCTTTTGTCTCGAAGATTTGACCCTGGCGATGATATTCGCCCTGTTGGAATCCCATGAGTCTATTTCGGATTCTACCCCAAAACGGGCAAATTCCGCAGCAATTACTTCCGCCGCGGCTAACTCACCATCTTCGGAAGTTGTTTTAGCCTGAATAAGCTTCTTTAATAATTCTTTCATAATACCGGGATTATACAATCTTACTGGCCGAAAATAAAAAAGATAAAATTTTTTGTTGCAGGCAACTATAATTCAGAAGATAATACATGGTTTGTAAGTTCTTTAACTTGGCGCAAAGGAGTATAAATGGGACCTATATTAAATGGGTTGATGAAGCTACAGAGTATTGAAAATCGCCTCCGCGTCGAAAAGGGAAAGCTTGCACGCTGCAGAAGAAATGTAATCATTCAGGAAAATTTGATAAGAAGCCTTCAAAACGCCCTCGAAGCCAAAAAAGAGGAAGTGCAGCTCAGCAAAGTCCAGGCAGACCGGCTGGAACTGGAACTCAAAAGTAACGACGAAACAATATCGAAGTTAAGAGCCTCCCTAAACAGCGCAAAAACCAACAAGGAATATTCCGCCCTCTTGACCCAGCTTAATACCACAAAGGCCGACAACTCCAAGGTCGAAACACAAACATTCGAATTGCTAAAGGACATCGAGGCAGACGAAGTCGAGTGCCGGGATATACAGACACAGATTGACGAACAAAAGCAAAACCTCGAACAAACCCGTAAAGAAAGCGAGGCCCTGGCGTCCAAATACCAGAAACAAATAGATGAAATCCAGGCCGAATGGGACCAAATCGCTAAATTGGTACCGGCCGAACAGCTTGAGACATTCAAGCGGGTAGCCGAAACATACGACGGGCAAGCTGTTGTCGAAGTCGAGCAGCAGGAAGGCAATAAGGGGGTCTATAGCTGTGGCGGCTGCTTCATGGGTATTACCGCCGAATCGGTAAATATGCTTTTAACAAAAGATGAAATAATCCGCTGTCCGAACTGCACACGTATTCTCATTTTCAGCGATGAGAATGAAAATTAGTAACCAAAACACGAAATTCCTCTACGATATTTTTTATATTTTCTGCATCTATAGG
>CAYVXS010000004.1:20406-21765 GCA_964454885.1 uncultured Pirellulales bacterium | reverse complement strand
ATGAAGAGTTTCAAGAGCCGTATGTGCAAGATCAAGCATTGGTTCGTCTAAAAATTGGAAAAAATAATATTTCAGTAGCGATTCACCGGCATATTTGATCATCGATGCACTAGCAAGGGCTGAGAATCCGCGTTCCTTGAAACTCTTCTGAATACACATTTGAATATTTGCTACATGGCCTTCAATCATATAGGGCCATATTTTATCCTCCCAATTTGTGCGCACAAAATGATTCTGATAGGCTACGAGGGCTTTGCCGAAATTTGTAACGGGCTTTCGATCTAATAGATCATAAACATAAAGGTTGATCCAGGGGTATAAGTGAAGACCATCTTCATCACGGTAGTCGGTACCGTTTCTTCTTACCCTGACGACTATCACAAGATAACGGCCATCTGCGAATATTTCATAGCCTAGACCTCCTGATTCCCTCATTAAATCTGCGGCTTTGTCTTCTATCTTTTGTTGATTCTTGGAAACGACTTGTAAAACTGTATATACAGCTATTGATGCAATAATAAAAATCACTGCAATTTTGAGCCAAATAAGTTTCATTTTCACTCTCCTGTTGAAAATACAAATATATAGTCTTCGGTAAGTGGCTCTCCGAGAAAATCCTTTGTTCCAGCCTTTATGATAGCCATGTAGTCTCTGTTGGATAGAAGTCTCGCATTGGGCTCAAAGATAATCTTGCCTGTTTCGGCTTCTACTCGTGCTGAGCCCGGCACAACCGCCTGCCCCATCTTTAGCAAAACTTGGTTTTGATCGATCTTATCAACCTCTGGGCTGAGCCAGAACTCAATGTCCGTTTCTGGCGGGACGCCAATATCACCATTTACAGGTACGGTTTTTACGACTTGAGGAGCAGGTGTATGTTTAAATAAAAGCAAACCTTTGTGTGTAGCCATCCAAACACCTTGAGGTGAATAGCATATCTCATTCACAAAATTCGTTGGGAGCGGACTGTTCTGCTCCGAATATTCGGTCTGGACTCTGGTAACAATATCCAGCCGGACAAGACCCCGCCCCTTGCTTTTTTCGCCCCAAAGCTCGTGGATCGGCCACTGCCGAGGTAGTCCGAATCTGTAAACTGAAGGATTCATCTCGATTACGTCATTAACCTTGCTACTACCCACTTCCCACGAGCCGAGAACATATCGCGACCCAAATCTAAGACTGCCTTCTCCGCTTTCTTCCCACCTTTGGCTCCCCAAAAGAAGCAGCCTATTATCTACAGATTGAATTTTGGATGGGTAGAAGTCATCAAAAGCCCAATAAGTTAATGTATCTGATGACTTAGTAAACGAAATCAAGCCGGTTTGTGTTCCAATCCTGGCAATCCACCAAAGCTCATCATTT
>CAYVXS010000004.1:0-20396 GCA_964454885.1 uncultured Pirellulales bacterium | reverse complement strand
CAAAGACATCGTTGAAAGCTGTCAGCAATTGTTTAAGTGGTGGCTGCTCTTCATTTGTTACCCTGCCTTGTCGTATTATACGGACTGCTCCTGGATTATCAAAAAGTCTCCATGTTTGAGTTTGTTTATCAAAATGAGCGAAACTCCCTTCGAGAGGCATCCAGACATCCTGGTCTGTAAGTGTTACTACAGTCAACAAACCTGATATAAGTTGTCCCCGCCCCAAACCATTGAACTCCCTGCCTAATAACTCCAGAGTGAGATCGTATAGTGTCTTTCTCTCACTTTCAATATCTATATGAGCAATCAAAGATTTGTTTGCTATACACCATAACTCCTTACTATTAAATGCAATATTTGGACAAATACTAATACCCTCAGGCATAATATCCTGCCAGACTTTCCATTCATCTGACACTTGTTGGAAACGCGCTACCCAATTACTCCCGACTGACCATACATAACCATCTTGAAAATACACGTTCGCAATATCATCATTTGGCATAGGTGTATTTATATGCGTATAAAGCCGCCACTTTTCTGCTAACTCGGCACGACGGTGAGCAATGGCTATTTTAATCGCCTCATTTTCAAATTCCGTTTCCGAAAAACCATTCACTTGTTGTTCTGATTCACTTGATAATATGGGCGGAATATCATTTTCGACCATGATCATGTATGGAAAATCAAGTGTAGGTGCTTGGGAATCAATTGGAGGTGGTGGTGAGGAAATTGGTAGTTGAGGAACATTCTTAGATGGTTTACTAATTCTATAGACTGTGATAGCTAAAAGTAGAACAGTTAGTATTCCAATGATGATCCCAGAAATCACTAATATTTTTGATCGACCCGGAACGTTTTTATTGGGTGATATAGACAGTGCTGAGGAAGAAGGTACTACTATTATTCTAGAACATTTCGAACAACGTATACGACTGCCAGCATTAACTCCATTTATATTTTGTTGATGTCCACACGAGCATCTAACGGATTGCATTATATTCTGACTACTAGAAGGATTTGAAGTAGTAAGTCTAAGGCGAGCGCCACAGGCAGGGCATATGATTGAACTTTTGTTCCCACTGATAACGAATACATGACCACAAGAACAACGAACTTTCATGTCTGTGTCCTCGGCAAGAAATATTTTAACTAATAAAACATATTATATTACTGTCATAATAAACGTCAAAGAATAAAGTTGTATTTAAAATGATAACTTATAGAATTTTATCATATTATTGATATAATCTTACAATTTCTATAAATATTTACAACAACGATTATATTTAATACAATTTTTTCTAATATTACAAATCATGATAAGGATTTCATGTAAATATCAGAAGGAAGCTTTCTGGATATGGCATGATAAGTAGCTATAAATTAATTAGATGTAGTAAATGTGATGGTGTATTCTTCCCACATCGGTTGGTCATACAAATTACAGAATCCGGGGCTGAGAATAGCTTGATATTGTTTCCCTCGTGCGAGACCACCAGGCACTTCGAATTTGAATGTTCGGTTCTCCATCTCATAGTGCCCTATGCCCGGAATGTTGATCTTCCCATCTTGTAATAGCACGATACAATCCTGATCTATAGTTTCTTCCCGGATGTCCTCATCCATCACGAAGATGATCGGCGTATCTTTAGCCACGTTACTCATTTGGTCCTGAGGGGTGGTTTGGATTACTCTCGGTCGGGAGTGATGCGCAAAGCGAACCAAGCCCGTTTCGGCCCATATCCATGTTGCCTTTTCCCCTGCCTCCACATCCCAGACTTTCTCATAGGTGGTTCCTCCGGGAAATGGTGAGTTATCGCTGTTGTAGCTGACGTACATACCAGAAGGCAGGTTATGGCAAAAGATGCCACGGCTCGCGGAAACTCCCATGCCCGTACCGGGTCGCGGTGCTGCCCATAAGGTGGCGCTTTCAGGATCAATGTGTATGATCTGCCACTTCTGGCTCTCGCCGGAGCTGAAGAAGGCCGTCTTCCAAATCTCTGTCACGCTGTTGCTACCTGAATCATATTGACCGAAGACCTCCTGTCCAAGAAAGAGCATTTTGCCATCATGTGCCCATAGTTTCTGTACAGAGTAATCCGCCAGTTCAGTAACATGTCTGACAGTACCAGAAGTTGTATCATAAACAAATACCCGCCGTCCATTTGGATCGGGTAGTTCGTAACTTTTTTCCGGTATAGGATTAGTGGCGATCCATAACTCATTATCATTCGCACAGGCTGATATCACTCGACCTTCTATTTTCGACCAAGCGTTGTTAGTATCATGGTTTTTTTCATTGTGAGTTGGTGCCGATTGGGTAGTATTACCTATTTGATGGATAGCCCACATCTCCTTTTCCCTGTCAAACTCAACAATTTCTTCACCAGTCAAAAACCAGACATGTTCATTATCCAAGATTATGTCATCTATAACAAAATTAAGAACCTCCTTTGAGATATCTGTAAGGGGAAGTATTTCCTGAAGGTTATAGTGCAACCACAAGTCATTGGATACTATCAGATGAGCAATATATCCACCTCTCCATGCACACCAGAGTTCATCATCGCTGGCTGCCATCGCGGTTGGGGGATTTACACTAACAGCCTGAGGGACTATATCTCGCCATTCAGTCCATTGTTCAGTTTCATCATTCCACCGGGCAATCCAACGTCCCCCTGTGTATAGATGATTTCCAGATAATGCTAAAACATTACCTCGTTCAGGTAATGAGCCTGAATATCTCCATAATTGCCGAGGATAAGGCCATACTCTCCAGACCTGCTGCCTCATGTCGGCGAGGCGCTGGGCTCGTTGGTCATCTGGCACCAATGATGCCTCTTGCTCTAAAGATTCTGAGGGTGTATCTTGTTGTATTTGTCCGAATGACTTAGAGCCTTCGTGAACTTCAACACAATAGACATAAGAATCCTCCGAACCGAAAATAACATGCTTCCCAGCTACAGCAAGTGAAGTATTGATCGATAAGTTCGGGAATAGAGTCAAAGCTCGGATTTGGTCTTTATTCTGATCCATTGCACAAAGTATTCCGTGTGGAGAACCAATTGAATAATTAGCACCTTGAGGATTTTGCATAAGGCCAATTCTATTGTCTTTAATTAGTTGCCCGGTCCCGAAGTATATTAGATCTGCACCAATAGTAACAGATCCCGTCACACCCAATCCACTGTGGTTTGTGGATATATTTCTTCCAGTTAAGGCATCAATTGTAAGAACTGTACCATTAGCATCCATGCAGTAAGCACACTCCCCGATGATTGAGGTAGGTAGATCATAAGGATATGACCATGACACCTTTTGTGTGTTCACATTTACAGCCTCCAACATTCGTTTCTCTCCATAGCTGGAAGTGTTAGCGCCATTAGATTGCTGCTTCACAATTTCACAGACAAATGCAGTTTGTTCATGAGCAGCTAGGAATACATCGAAGACTCCACTATTAGGTAAGTCAAATATTATTCGAGGTTGGCCTGTTGTGCTTTTAATAACATAAAATTTACGGCCTGCCGCGAAATAGACAACATCGCCAACTACTACCGGTTCAGTCCAGTAAAAGAAAGTAGAGCCACGATTCATAACTCCATCCGATTTGTCACATGGGTAAGTCCACAGTATCTCGTTCTTAGCTGCATCTATGGCATATAGGTCACCATTCATAGTAACGAAAATCGTACCGAGACAAATAGCAGGACGGGAAAGGATTCCAGCGAAAGGCATTCTGGGAATCCTGCTTATAACTTCAGTAAAGTCGGATGCATTCATAGGTTGAAGAGGAGGAAGAATTTCCTTAACCCAGAACTCTTTACCCTTTAGTGCGTCAATCGCATATATGCGAGAACCTTGTGTCAAGTAAACCGTGTTTTGGTCTGCAGCAAGCTTGATTTCGTAGGAAAGCTGCATGTTTTTGCTATCTTCGTTATTGTCAAAGATGCTTTTCTTGTATAGGAGTTCAAGCTCGGCTTTTCTTTGGGCCCGTGTTGAGGTTTTACCAACTTCAGTTATGTATGACCATAAAAATTCTCCTGTACTTAAATTCAAAGCATATACAATGCTATCAGTTGAAGCTATATAGACAGTATTATCTACGATGACAGGCTCTGAATGAATAGGTCCACCTGTTCGGAATCTCCATTTTACCTCAAAATGTTGTGGAGTTGTAGGTATCGGGGCACCTATGAGCTCTGATTGTTGTTGAATCCTAGCCTGCTCCTGTCTTACTCTCTCTTCTTCATGTATGATTTGCTCCTGTCTATTTTGACTTGATTCACGCGCTAATTGGCTCTCACTTATACCCAAAGACATGTCGTTATTTCGCTCTTCTTCCGAAAAGAAATGCTTTACTGTCATAGCTGACACCCAAGCCATAACTAATACTGCAAATATCCATATTAGAATCTTCTCGATAACCGAGCGTCGTTTAGCTCGCGGAGATATGCGGTAAATGACATAATTCCACGCTGGAGCAATAATTTGTGAGGCTCCCAAAAAACTGATAAATATGGATACTAAAAGAAAAATGTCGTATTGTTCCGGCCTTATGACTTTTGACTGAGGATCTTTAATTATTGTTATTAAGGCTTCTTCGAAATTCATGTAGGGGCTCATTGATCTGATTTGCATAAAGCTTACTAATCCGAAAAGACAGAGTAAAACGCCTATGGCAATACGTAGAATATTGGCTAATGGAATTTTTTTCTTGTTAGTACGAGGCAACTCATCGGAAGAAACTTTTGGTTCTTCAACACCCTGAAATGTGGTGATCTGATCAGCCTGGTCAGCAGACTTTATCGGAACGACTAAGATTTTTCCACAGATGGGGCACCTGCCCTTACGTCCAGCAGCATGACTTGGTACTACAATTTGTTTTCCACACATGCATTTAAATTTGATAACCTCAGAACTTTGTGTAGTGGGTAGATCTGTTTTAGGTGTACCAGTATGCGACACAGAAGATGGCAACTTGTCAGTTTTCGATGATCTTTTGTTGCCCAAAGAAATATCAGATCCTCCAGAACTGCTTGATTGGGATGATGATGGCCTCTTTAATGATGGATTGATACTATCAGATTCGTTTGCCTGATTAAGGACGGGATTGGGCACTTGAAAGGACTTCTGGCATACTGGACATTTAACTCGCCTCCCTGTGAAACCGTCAGCAATCCTGAGTTTCTTTTTGCAATATGGGCAAAAAAAGTTCATAGCATAACTTTTTTACTTGTATCGATGTTGTACAAGATCTTCTCAATACACAAGATTAATAATACTAAAATCTTTCGAAAAATACAATTACTATTTATAAAAATTCGCCAAAAAAAGCTGATTTTTGTATACAGTATTTAATATCCTATAGTAAATATATTATTTATGGTGCAACTCAAGGCCCTAGGATTAGTAAGCAATTTGTAGTAATCAATGGAAATGCAGGCGAGCAATATGACAGTATTATTGATGGTAGACGAGAAACAGTAGAATTTGATTTCGATACAAATTTTAATTATCTTGCCTAAAGAGATAGCAGTTTATACTCAATGAGAGAGATATATAAGTCGAATTAGAACAATATGAAAGTAAATTTATATGTAATACTTTGAATTCTTAGTCTGTATGATTCACACACATCGTTTCAATGATCTTTAGGCATGTCCGGCCAGCCGTCTTTACGTCGCAGCGATGCATCTTCAGACATCCGCCATATTAACTCAGATTCGCGTATCTTTTCGGTATGAGTGTCGATGCAGCAAATATTTCTGTAGCCTTTGTGGTAGGATTTTTTTTCATATAACATGATTCGATATGATTTTAATTCAGTCATTCTTTGATTGAGATTAACACCAGCTAAACAATAAGCATATGAAGTATAGTTTTCA
The DNA here is from genome assembly GCA_964454885.1 of uncultured Pirellulales bacterium. GTDB lineage: Bacteria > Planctomycetota > Phycisphaerae > Sedimentisphaerales > Anaerobacaceae > JAFGPS01. The sequence continues at coordinate 14,505 of CAYVXS010000004.1, read as the reverse complement.
TCTCTTTCCTTCGTTCTATCAGAGGGACAGACAAGCAGGTAATATATATCCGGAGTCAAATATTCTCCCTTTAGAGCAATTAAGCTTGGGGGGTAATTGCCCTGGTGATCTTCGGCATATATCAGAACAGCTTGTCCAAGTAGTTGCATATTCTTTAAACACTGCTCTGACTTATCAAATGCCAGGTCACTTATTCTCGAAGTAACTAATGTTTGATCTTTTACTTCGCTCCATAAGAAGATGCCGACAGGAACAATAACGGCCGCTATTAATAAAACTCCAATCGCTGCAATAACTATCACCTTATGGGATGTCTTCTGTTTTGTCTGTTTTTCTCTCTCGCTGATAACATCCTCGCAACAAAGTTCCATAACGGGTTTTTTGTGCCAAGTAAGAGCCACATCTATGCACGAGTTAGCTGTTTTGAGCCGTTGTCTTTATTACATCTTACAACGGCACTTACCTCTCAGCCGAAAGTGATGCCGCTATTCTGGCCAACCTATCCTCACTTTAGTGTGCCTTATCGCTACAAAGGCAAGAGTATCGATCGCCAGGTCATATATACCTTAACCGATACGCCTGAGCCGCCGCTATCGCTTCAAGAGGCAGCAGCTATCGGTGATATTGACTTAGTCAAGCTTCGTCTCAGCCAAGGAAGTGCTGTTGATGCCAGGGAAAGCCCTACGATGACAACTGCGTTTATCGGTGCAGTAGGGAATAGTCATAAAGAAGTAGTAGCGCTGCTCCTTGATCAGGGTGCTGATGTCAATGTGAGAGCGAACCAAATAGGAACACCCCTTCTTTGTGCATTGCAAAATGGCGATGAAGAGATTATCCAGTTGTTATTAGCAGCAGGCGCTGATGCCAACATGGTCGATAGCGACGGCTATCCATCATTATATTATGCTGTCTTACGCAATAACATTGACGTCGTGAAGCTCTTGCTTGAATACGGCGCACGCTTCGACTCTAAAATGCCTAATGGCATGACAGTGGTGCAGTATGCAGCTTTGCGAGGACTGCGGGATATAGTAACACTATGTTTATCCCAGGGAGTTACTTCCGCCAATATCCATCTGGCTGCCGGCGCCGGTAACCTTGTTAGCATACAAAGGCTAATAGACCAGGGTGTTGATGTTAATGTCAAGGATGAAATAGGCTAGCCACCGCTTGCTTGGGCAACTTTTATGGGAAGGACAGAAGCAGTCGAGCTACTTATAGCCCAGGGAGCAGGAGAGAAGGACATCGCGGTCTTAAATCGGGACCTGTTTGCTGCCGTTGGCAATGGCGATTTAGAGAAAGTGAAAGAGTTAATAACGCGCGGTGCTGAGGTAAATGCCAAACACGGTACGTCAGGCGGGAGTCCCTTACATTTCGCGGTTCTTGCAGGCAACAAAGATATGGTGGAGCTGCTTATCAGGAGCGGTGCTGAGGTAAATATGAAGAATATACTGGGGCAGACTCCTTTTGATCTGGCACAAATAATAGGAAATCAGGAGATGATAGAACTACTCACTAAGTATGGCGGGAAGTCCTCCGGCATACAGCTACAAATCCCTGAGGCCTTCCTGAGGGGCTTGGGCGAGGGCGGAGGCTTCACCCTTCCGGGCAACCGCCGAGGTGGAACAGGAACAGAAAACAACAGAAATTAAACCTTAACATAATATAAAATATGGCTTCATTTTAACGTGACAGTAACTACAACTATATTACAACCATAAAGGCCATTATCTCCTCATTTTGGGGAAGGGCCGATTTCTTAAGTACATGTTTATCAATTACTTAGGGATGCCTGGAAGGATGAGAACATATCAAATGACCTGACTGATGAAGATTCTGGCAAAGACTGGTATATTAAATCTCAGCGAAAGATTTACAATAGATTTAAGCCCACTTGAGAATTTATCTAATCTTCAAGAAATTCATTTAGTAGGGTCTCAGATATCTAACTTTGAACCAATAAAGAAATTGACTAACTTACAAAATCTTAATATTTGGAATAATCAATTGGTATCGGATATTGAATGGTTAAAGGGATTATCAAACCTGCATGCGCTTGATCTTGTTGAGACTCAGATATCTGATCTTAAACCCTTAAAAGGATTATCAAACATGGAAAGTCTGGGCCTTAACGGAACACAGGTATCTGACCTTGAGCCATTAAAGGGACTATCAAATCTTGAACGTCTTAATTTACCAAATACTAAGGTTTCTAACCTCGGACCGATAAAGGAACTCAAAAATCTGAAAGAGCTTAGTATTAGTAATACAAAAGTATCTGATTTTGAACCGATTAAGGAATTGATTAATCTAGTAACTCTTTATTCTGATAGTACTCAGATTTCAGACCTCGAATGTTTGAGGGGATTGACTAATTTGAAAAATCTAGTTATTGCCAACACACAAGTAGTAAATCTTGAGCCTTTAATGGGATTGAAAAATCTGAAAAATCTTATTATAGAAAATTGTCCAAATATCACAGACGAGCAGGTTGAGGAATTACAAAAGGCTCTACCAAACCTGAATATAACAAGAAATAGGCCAAACCGTGGAGGGCAAAGAGGAACAAAAAGAGGACAAAACGGGAATTACAGTTTGATAAGATATTATAGTATATGAGATTTAGGATACGATAGTTGTATGACTGTGGTCAGACAGGGATGAATATTTTTATTCTTTTTTGAGGTTTTACAAAGGAATTATTTATACTATAATCATTTCGCAGAAAAAAATACCTTTTAAGGACATTTTGAGAGGGCACGTAATGAAATCGAAATCAATTTATGTAATATATTTGATTTTTTGTGTTATTTTCTTTTCAGGTTCTTCTTTTGGAGCATCTTTTTATACCGCCTGTCCAAATGATCCCGGTGCGGTGTATCTAACGAAAGATAATTTCCCGGTAAGTGCTGATGGAATCGCCGATGATTCCGATGCCATTCAGGAGGCTATCGACCAGGCATCGACCAGCTCCGCGAGTATTTTGTTTGTTCCGGAAGGAACCTACCGTCTTGGAAAAAGGATTAATGTCTGGGCCGGTGTTCGTGTAATCGGTTACGGTGAAAAACGCCCCGTCTTTTTGTTAGGAGAAAATACCCCCGGCTTTCAGGAAGGGCCGGAAAAGTACATGGTATTCTTTTCCGGCGGACGAGCAGGCGGCGGATTCGGCGGTTTTGGTGGCCCAAGGCGAGGCGGACCCAGAGGCGGAGCTACGTCTGTACAGGATGGAAGTGCAGGCACATTCTACTGCGCGATGAGTAATATAGATTTCGAGATAGAAGATGGTAATCCCGCGGCGATAGCTATACGGTTCCATGTCGCCCAGCACAGTTATCTTTCACACATGAATTTTAAACTCGGTACGGCTAAAGCCGGCCTTGATGATATAAGCAACGAAGTAGAAGACCTGCATTTCTACGGTGGACAATATGGCATCATTACAGGAACATCCGCACCCAGTTGGCCTATACTTGTAATCGATTGCACTTTCGAGGGCCAGAGTGAAGCCGGAATCAGTAGCGATGTGGCAGGTCTGGCAATAGTGCGGCCTCAGTTTAAGAACGTTCCAACAGCCGTATCTATTGTACCGAATAAGCCTGATGAGCTTTGGATCAGTGATGCTCGTTTTGAAAATATATCCGGCCCTGCTGTTATTATCAGCAATGAGCATAATGCGCGTACACAAATAAATCTGCAAAATATTGCGTGTAAAAACGTGCCGGCTCTAGCAAAGTTCCGCGAGAGCAACAAGACAATACAAGGAAATGGTGATATGTATGTTGTCGAGCAATTTTCGCACGGATTGCATATTGAAAAAATGGGTCTGGAGCGTCAAATAAAAACAACTTTTGTTGCGAAGCAAGTTTCTGCTCTACCGGATTTAGTTAAATCCGACATCGCCTCAATTCCGGAAGCCGATACATGGGTAAACGTAACAAAACTGGGAATCATTGGAGATAATCAAACAGACAATACCGTTGCTCTTAAAGAAGCCATTGCAAAGCACCGCGCATTATATTTTCCCGCAGGATGGTATAACGTAAGTGACACACTGATTCTTAAGCCGGATACGGTTTTAATAGGGCTTAATCCCTCGGTTACGGTAATTAACCTGCCGGACAATACTGATGCTTTTCAGGGTACAGGTGAGCCGAAACCATTAATCGAAACTCCCAAAAACGGAACAAATATCATTACCGGCATCGGAATCTACACAAACGCAATCAATCCCCGCGCAGTTGGTATAAAGTGGATGGCCGGAGCAAATTCTATGATGAATGATGTCCGAATGCACGGCGGACACGGCACAACTACTCCGCGTCCGGCGGGAGGCGGACGTGGTGGCCGCGGAGGTTTCGGTTTTGGTTTTGGTGATTTTGGACAAGCTAACAGAGAATCATGGGATAGCCAGCCGGCAAGCTTATGGGTCACCGACGGAGGTGGCGGAACATTCAAGGATATCTGGACACCAAGCCCTTATACGAAATCGGGTATGCTCATTACCGATACATCTACGAGCGGTCGGTTATATGCAATGTCTGCTGAGCATCATGTCAGCAATGAAATGGTAATAAGGAATGTTTCCAACTGGAAATTCTTCGCGTTGCAGTTCGAGGAAGAACGGGAAGAAGGTCCGAAGGCACTTCCTTTAGAGATAGAAAATTCTAGGAATATCCAGTTTGGAAATGTTTTCTTTTACCGCGTGATTAGCTGCTTTGTGCCTTTCCCATATGCAGCAAAGGTAAACAATTCGGGTGACATCAGGTTTAGGAATGTTCATTGCTATAGTAACAGCAGAGTTTCATTTGACGGTACGTTGTATGATGCATCTTCCGGTATAGAAGTTCGTGACCCTGAATATGCTGTCATGGATGTACTTAGAGATTCTTATTCTGCCCGACCTGTAAAAGGGGGCAGGATTATTGCCGATGGTGCAAAGGTTGAAAAACTCGCAGATGGTTTTTTGAATATAGCTAGTGCAACTATGGACAATAAAGGACAATTATACTTTACCGATCCGCGTGAGCTTCATATTTATAGATGGTCTCAGGAAAATAAAAAGGCCGAAATAGTTCGTGACATACCTCAGCGGCCGGTGCAGTTGGCTTTCGACAAATCAGGAAATCTATTGGTAGTGGCCTATGAAGGCAATGGGACTGTTCTGTCATTTAATCCTGATGAGAAGGATAGTGAGATTGTCACTCTCCAGGCGCAGCCAGCAGAGCTTCGTCCGGATGCGGTGCCAATACTGGCTTTGAGCCGCTGGACAAGTGATGAGGCTTTTATGCGTGATGCGACAACACAGAAGCAGTCTCATTTTGTTTCGCCTGATGGCTCTGTCTTCATTCCGGCCGGGCGCGATTTTATGACCGGCTCAACAAGCTGGGGTATTAAAATGGCAGATATACTAAGAACTTTCAGAATAGCTCCGGCTGTAAAAGGACAGCTATTTTATGCAACCAACGAGGCTGAGGTTAAGACATGGTCTTTTCGTGTGGAGCCTGACGGGACATTGTCTGACGCGAAACTCTTCGCACAGGAAGGCGGAGAATCTCTTGCTGTTGATTATAACGGTAACGTTTATATTGCTGCAGGTCAGATTATGGTCTTCAATCCTGAAGGTGATTATATAGATACGATCGAAGTTCCTGAGCGTCCGACCAGTTTCGTATTTGGCGGAAAAGATAAAAAGACACTTTATATTACTGCCCGAACTTCACTTTACAGTGTGCGCATTAAATAGTTAATAATTCTCATAGGTTTATCTAAGTTTATACTGTTTTTCATCTGACATTTTGTTCGAGTGTTTCATCGTATTTATGTGCGCTATATATGGCCGCAGTGTGTGGCAACAAGGATATTGTGGAGTTGTTGATCTCTAAAGGTGCTGATGTTACAGTTGAAATTATGAATCTGGCCACACAAAGGGGAAATACTGAAATTGTTGAACTCCTACATGAGCATGGAGCAGAGGAATAAATAGCCATAAATATGGCTTCATTTTATGCTAAAAATCCATACAACCGTTGTACAACCATAAAGGCCATTATCTCCTGATTTTGGGGATATACCGATTTTTTAAGTACATATATATCAATTACTTAGTGATGCTTGGATGGATGTCAACATATCAAATGGCCTATCTACTTTCATTTCATATAATAACCGCAAGTTTATGCCTTGCAGACTGTTATGATTTATAAATTTTTTTGACTCAATAAAAAACTTCAACTACTCCTACAACAAAAGCAAAAATACTGTTAAAATATAAGCTATTATTTAGTGGAAGTAGAACTTTTAAAGCTCTGACAAAAAGTGAATTTTGCATTAAAGCTGGCAGTTTGGTCGATGCGATTAAGTCGATGTGATTTATATGAAAGGCCAATAAAGTGTAAAGAAGAATTTATCCCAGAAGTATATCTATAACGAAAATGAACTGCCAAAGCAATTTGGTAATAATACTGGGCGAGAATGAACTTTAATATTTTCTATCAAATATTTCTACGTAATTGTACATTATGATATGGAATATTTCAGTAAGTTATCACTGAAGATGGATTTAGATAGATATACTGTAAAAATATATTAAAAGGCTGAACAATGATTTTAGATAAATATTCTTTTGGAATCGGCGATAGATTTGGACACCAGGGAAAAGCACAATTAGCAGCAATACGCAAAGCAAAGCAACAAGGTATTAATATCGTACCTGTCTGGAACAAATCTCATCGAGAGCACGCCATTATTGGTACTACCCCATCAGATACTCGGCGGGAAGCTGATGAAGCGGCCAAAAGATGTTGCTGGAATGTACCTTATTTTGTGGATGCCGACCATATCAATCTGAAAAATGCTGACGAATTTATCGATGTCTGTGATTTTTTTACGCTTGATGTAGCTGAATTTATTTCTAAGCCGATTGATAAAGCTGACGTAAAGGATTTTCTTGAAAAGTATAACCGATTCATCGGCTCACTTACAATATCCAATATAAATGAGCCTTTCTATATAACGGAGGAAAAAATAAAAGCGGTTGCAGGTAAATACCTGCCGGCAATTCAACAGGCAGGTAAAATATATCGGCATATAGTTGAGGCGAAAGGCGTAGATAATTTCATTATCGAAGTTTCAATGGACGAAACCACTCAGCCGCAAAGCCCGATAGAAATGTTGTTTATACTTGCAGCTATCGCAGAAGAGGGCATTCCAGCTCAGACTATCGCACCGAAATTTACAGGCAGGTTCAATAAAGGTGTAGATTATGTTGGAGATGTTGACAAATTTGCAAAAGAGTTCGAGGAAGATCTTGCGGTAATCGCATTTGCAGTTCGAGAATTTGACTTGCCTGAAAACCTCAAACTCAGTATTCATTCCGGGAGTGATAAGTTTTCCATTTATAATCCGATGAGAGAAGCAATAAAAAAGTTTGACACTGGGCTGCATATCAAAACGGCGGGCACTACCTGGCTGGAAGAGCTTATTGGCCTGGCAATGGCCGAGGGAGACGGTCTTGCTGTCGTAAAAGAAATTTATACTAAAGCGTTTATACACATAGATGAACTTTGCGAACCATACGCAACTGTGATTAATATCTTGAGAACAAACTTGCCTACACCGTCAGAGATTAACAAATGGGACGGGTACCAGTTAGCCGCTGCTTTGCGACATGACCAGTCATGCCCGGAGTTCAATCCCGATTTAAGGCAGCTTTTGCATGTGGGCTATAAGATCGCCGCCCAGATGGGGACACTTTTTACGGATGCACTGAAAAAAAATGAAGATATAATTGCGGTTAATGTTACAGAGAACATCTACGAGCGGCATATTAAACCGCTACTACTTAAATAGAATTCAATAAACTATTATCGTAAACTTATTTCCCAAAGTGCAAATATACAGTTCCCCTGTATTTGCCTGAAGCCTGATTTTTCTGACCTTGAGGGCCTAATTGTTCAGGTTTTTGAAACTTTGTTCCTATGGCAGGGATACCATGAAGCAAGGCGATACCGGTTTCAGGCAGGTTTAACATGGTATTTGCAGGAATATTTCCGTTTTTTGGGCGATAAACACCAAGAAATAACTCATCTGTAACATTAATGATTGTTATGTCACTATCTTCAGTTTCAAAGACAACCCATTTCCAATCACGATAGTATCCCCTGAATTCAGGGAAATCCCAAGTAGTGCCTGGTATATGATCCTTGTACTTATTTCTATAAACATCTAAAATACCGCCCTGCATACGATTTTTCCAAACTCTGTATGGGCCACGCCCCAGCCAGCGCATCGCCTTCATTTTACTCTCAGGATAATCAAAATTCACCCCAAACAGATTTAACTGACCTTCAAGCTCGATTTCATAATCCAGTTCAATCCAGCCCGTCGGATATACTGTCCAATGCGCATAATTCATATTACCTTCATATTCAACGTTTATCTTCACAACATCACCTTCCTGAGAACAGTTTATATTAGTGATTGCTGCATCACCGCCAATCAGTCTTGGTCCGGCCCCGAAACCGGTTTCTTCTCCGTTTACAGTGACATTAGTCAATTCTCCGCTGCTTTTATCAAAGCTTAAAGATACATTACCAGCCTGAGCCTGAATCTCAGTATCCGTTTCACTGAACTTTGCCGCTGAAACACCATTAGCTTCCGTCTCAACATATTGGCTATAATGGCTATTTTGAGGAATTTCCCATGACCATGTCCAGATTACATTACCGGCTGGATCAATGGCAGTAAGATAAAGAACTTCTGAGTCCCTCCAATTCTCCGGCAGAGATAAATCGATAGTGCCAGAGCTATGAGGTTCAACCTCGGGGCCTTGTAATGATTTGTTCAAAGATATGAATGTTTGCTTCGATTCTTTTTGAGGCTCTGGAAATAGTCCAAGCTTTACTTCAAATGTGCATTCGCTTAGATTTGTAAAATCGTATCGATTCTCGACATTAAACTTCCCATCGAAATCTGCCGGTAGGCTTTCCATATCAATGTGAACAGGCGACCAAATCTCTTTTACCGCATAGAAACTTGCCTCTTTTTCATGGTACGGCCCAACAATCCCATCAGGAGCCTGATTACCGGCGACATCGATTTGACCATCTCTGTCTACTCGTACCGCACCCTCATCAGCAAATGCCCACAGAAATCCTCCTGCACCCATAGGGGAAGCGTACACTGCATCCCAATAATCTTTCAATCCTGCTCCAAGACCGCCATCATATAAACCATGTAGAAACTCTGTCGGCATAAAAAGATTACCACTGTTAAGTTTTCGGATAGTGCTTTCGTAGCTCTCATAATGGTCGGTATCCACACCTCCGAAAAATTCCCAGGGATGCAGTACCACACGTTTTTGCGGGTCATACAAGGAAAATTCTCTATCAAGCTCTATGTTCCATCCACCTTCGTTTGCGTTATCCCAGAACAAAATACTGGGATGAATTACATCTCGTATCACCATTTCCTTTAAGAGTTTTTTACCCACTTCAGTATCATAAGAGGGCCTCTGCCAGCCAGCCAACTCATCCAGAACATAAAGCCCTAATTCATCACAGGCCTCCAGAAAATAAACATCAGGCGGATAATGTGACATTCGAACAGCATTCATATTCATTTGTTTTATTAGCCTTGCATCTTCGTAACAGTCTTCGCGGCTGAGACTTCGTCCGGAATCGGGCCGGAAGCTGTGACGATTCACTCCCTTGAGTCGTATTTTCTGCCCGTTTAAATATAGACCATCACCCGGTCGGACTTCAAAAGTCCGAAAGCCAAACTTCTCTGAAACAGAATGAATTTCACTTTCGTCGTTCAACAAGACTAATTTTACCTGGTATAAATTTGGCGTTTCAGCAGTCCATAACTTCTGGCTGCTTATTTTTGTTGTAAGTGTTACCTTATCATTTTCGGGCTGAATCGCGGCTTCGAAGTTCTCACCGAGTTTTGTGCCGTCGAGTTTGGTTATCTGTGCTCTTATTGTATCAGCCGAATGTTCTCCGTTAAGATGAACATCAATTAAAAAAGTACCGTCCGCTCGTGCATCTACTGCTGTCCATTCGATAAATTCCTTCGGTACCGCCTCAAGATAAACCGGTCGATATATTCCTCCAAAAACCCAGTAGTCAGATTGCCGTTCGGCCTGTTCGACACTACGATTTGAAGAAACTTTACTGACAGTGACCTCGAGAAGATTTTCGCCCGCCTTAACTTTGTCCGTTATTTCGTACTTGAAGCGATAGAAGCCTCCCTGATGTATTGGACCAGCTAATTGCCCATTAACAAAAACTTCAGTATCGGTCATCACACCATCAAAAACGATAAATATACGTTTATTCAACCAGTTTTGAGAAATATTAAAACTCTTTCGATATTTGCCTTGTTCATTGCTTTTTCCACGTTCTCCCCCGTAATTATAATTTCCGAATCCGTGAAACTCCCAGTTGGAAGGTACTGGAATAGTAGTCCATTGGCTGCTGTTATTTCCGGCAGTGCAGAAAAAATCCCATTCTATCGCATCATCACTGCCATGACCGGACAGATAAACTTTTTCGCTCTGAACTGCAAAACATTGTGAGCAATATGACAGTAAAAATAATACATAAACGATATTGTTCAGCTTTAGTAACTCTCTTATTCTTTTCATTGTTTCGGTACCTTCCTATTAACAGTCTCTTGATAGCTATAACGCTATAAAAAAAATATATATCTACATGAAACATGTATTGTCCCTAAAAATATCTTGAACGGTCAAGAAATATTTTCAGAGACAGCTTTGTTAAAAAAATGCCAAAGATTTTGACTGACATTTGCCTCACAGCAATAAAAAGGGGGCAATACAATACGCGAAGAACAAGACCGCACCGAAATTGTCGAAATCCTCTGTAAACAAGGTACAAAGGAATAAATAGCCATACATTTGACTTTATTTTATGCCCAAAATCTTTACAACCTTACTACAACCATAAAGGCCATTATCTCCCGATTTTTAAAGAAAGCCTGCCCCATAAGTGCTTTAATATCAATAACTTAAAAAGTCGAAAAATTTGCAAACATCTCAAATATACTATCACAAGATAGATTACAATTTCTAAATCTTTTACTACGTTTATCAAGTGAGATTCTTTTATTTATATAGGGAAGTAATAACATTTTAGATAAGGATTATTTATGTTGTGTTTCAAAGATAATCATGTTATATTTGAAGAAATTGAGAAACAGCAGACTTACCGAATAGAACGAAGCTTCCATTAGCGTTACTTCAGAGTTCTGTTTTGTCAAAGACAAGTTTTATTGATACGATGTTGTCATTATCTTGTTGAGAGGGTAGAAAAATGAAAAACATGTCAATTCATTTCATTCAAATTATTTCATTTGTGCTTGTTCTGGTATATTCTAATACCTCTTATACCATGTCGGTTCAAGCACTTTCCGGGAGAGTTTACGAAGGTCAGACGAGTACAGAACCTCCACCTCTGGGTAATTCCAAGCCTTTGGCAGGCGTTACAGTCAGTTTATATGGCTCTAATGACGCTAATTCTGACGGAACCGGCAGTCTCCCAATACAGACTACCACAACGGATCCCAACGGCTGGTACAGCCTGACAGCTCGCGGCGCGCATGACTTCTACAATATCATTCAGACAAATAAGGCAAGCTATATCGACTCCGATCCCTCCCCAGCGGCCACTAGCGTCGGCGGCACAGTCAAATCATCCAATTGGATTCAGTACCGTTATGAGGATATTTTCGTAACACCAGTAACAATGACAGGTAATAAATTCTGGGATAGGAAAGAAGGCGAGGAACCACCTGCCGGTAAAGGTATTTTGGACGGGCACAAACTGGATGCTGATACGGGGGAAGGTCTCGAAAACTGGTGGATATTTATCGACCTGAACAGCAACGGCGAATGGAATGACGGTGAGCCGTATGACATTACTGATGAGAATGGATATTACCAAATTTCCGAAGTCGAGCCAGGCACCTATCGAGTCTGTGAAGAAATGCAGGACGGCTGGGAAAGCGATCAGCCGAGTGTCGAGAGCGTAACTATTATTGAGGGTACAACTACGACACAGGACTTCCATAACCGAAGAATACAAGTACAAGAGGAGTATGATTATGGTGATGCTCCTTGGGATGGGATCAATTATTTCTACCCAGAAGCCTATAATGAGATCGGAGGATTGTATTTGGGTTCGTTTGTGGATGGTGAATCAGGAATGCAACGCGATGTGCACGCTTTGGGAGATGACCATTCAGGCATAGTCGATGATGAAGACGGTATTGAAAACCTTGGTACCAATGACATCATTTGTCCTGGCGGGACTATCGTTCCAGTAGCATATATATCCATCGGATCAATCAAGGATTTCACTATGGGTTGGTGGATTGATTTCAATCGTGATGGAGATTGGGATGATCCTAACGAAGGTGTAATAGGGTTCGAATCACTCGACTCGTCATGCAGCGAGCTTACGATAATAGGTTATTGGAACCTCCCTAATAACGCGCAGGTAGGCAAGACCTTTGCACGTGTTAGGATTTGCGAAGGAATAAATGTTGAACTATCTCCGGGCGGGTTTGCCGGTGTAGGCGAAGTAGAGGACTATGAAATCGAGATAAAAGAGTCCGATGGTTCGGTGACTCCGCCTGGTGGTGAGGTTCCCCCTGGCGGTATTATTCACGGCTTCAAATGGAACGACCTCAACGGTAACGGCCAGTGGGATACATCCGGTGACTCTCCGGAGCCGCCTTTGGATGGATGGACAATCCTATTGGATATCGATGGCAACGGCAGATTTGACAGCAAGGATCTTACAGCGAAGACGGATAGCAGGGGATACTTTCGGTTCACGGGTTTGACGCCCGGTGTCTACACTGTGGGCGAGGAGCTTCAGCCCGGCTGGACGCAGACCTTTCCATCTGCACCTTGGACCCACACCGTGAGGATAGACGCGGATCAGACGTTCTTCCGCAGCGTAGATTTCGGTAACCATAAACAAGAGATACTGGAGGGAGGTTATTATACATCCAATGTATGTTTTGACGTTGAAATAACTACACCGACTGACTCTGTTGAAAAAATGACTCTAACCGGGCCGATGAACCAACGTGTTTACGTCGGACCTAATGGCGAAGCGTCAGATGCTGGTGGAAACGGCCTTGACGAAGTCATTTCTGAGCTTGTTAGTCTGAATCTTTCCGGACTTTCTCCGTCATTGGGTCAGGTAAAAATGAGTCTGAACGACAACATTCCTTCAACAGGCCAAATTGAGGAGCGTGTCAATAACCATTCGGGTATATTGGACATCCCGCCATTCACGCCAACAGGCGATGCAGACAGTTTCTTCGATGTATTCCTACAGTTTGAAGTTGGCGGAACAATTTTTCTGACACCGGCTAATAAGCCCATACATCTGACTTCTATAATTACCCACCTTCCTCCAATGGAAGGTTACTCCGACATCTCGCAGGCAAAAGTCGAACTGCTGGATCAAAACGGCCAACCTACCGGTATGTATTTCGGCACAATCACTTCCTGCCAGCAGACACCGCCGGGAGGAGATGTAGGATCCGTGGTGGTGATCAAAGAAGCGACACCTGCAGATGATACGCCGTTTCTCTTTTGTGCTGATTTTAGTCCGGGTGGCTTTTTCGATACTTTATGTGAAAACTTGAAAGACCCATCTTTTAACAAATGGACGTTTAACAATCCTATCTTGTTGCAAAAGGTCAGTGAGACAGTCACTGCCGGCTGGACGCTAACAGATATTACAATCATGGGTGACACTGACAACGGCTCTACTATTGATAAAACCAATGCCACCGTCGATGTGGATTATGATGAAGGGGAGAATATTGTCATTACCTTCAAGAATGAAAAAACAGGTGAGGGGCAATATGACTTCGGCGATGCGCCGGACTCGTTTGGAACTCTTAAAATCAACGGGGGGCCTTATCACGACGTTGGGCAGATAATGTTTGGAAGCTCCGTGGATGCCGAAACAGACGGCCAGCCGGGACCGTTTGCCGACGCAGATAGCGATGACGGCATATACTTCCTGGTGGACATGGAAGTGAATAAGTTAGCTGTGATCCAGTTGAATATTTTTGCGCCACCCGGCGTGCTAACCGGTATCGAAGGATGGATCGACTATGATCAAAGCCTTACTTTTGAACCTGATGAGCTGGCTGTTACAACATATTTCGTTGGGACGGGTCTTACTGAGCATCTAGCCGCAGTAATCAGTGTCCCGGGCGATGCCGTGCCCGGATGGACCTATTCGAGATTCAGGATACATAACAAAGATTATGCCGCGGGTGGGCTGTCCCCCACCGGCTATGGCGGCGAGGGCGAAGTCGAAGATTATCGCTTCGAAATCAAGCCGGAAGGGACAACGCCATCCGGAAATCTCATTTCGGGAATCAAGTTCAACGACATCGACGGGGACGGTGTTTGGGAGCCGGGCAACGGTGAATCGGGCCTGCCGAACTGGACCA
>CAYVXS010000003.1:18171-22184 GCA_964454885.1 uncultured Pirellulales bacterium | reverse complement strand
TACAAACTTCGAAAATCGATCAGGAAAAATTCGATGCATGGATAAAAGAAAATGATATTGCCTTTCCGGTCGGAATGATTCAAGCCGACGAGAAAGAAACACGATTCAACTGGGGCGTAAAATCTCTGCCGTGGCTGATTCTAACTGACAAAGAGCACGTTGTCACAGCCGAAGGATTCGACCTTGATGAACTTGGAGAAAAGTTACAATGAGCAATAAGCACGCACTTTTAAATTTTATGCAGTTTTTTATTTCCGGCGTAATCATCATATCTGCTGCTCTGCCGGCGTGGGCTTTATTGGAGGGCGATCCCGAATTATTAAGGATTACTGCCAAGGCTCAAACTGAAAACAGGAACAGAATCGAATCCTGGCAGGGTCAGGCACAGGTTGAGACGAGCCGAGAAGATGCAAATGGTGTAATGCACCTCGAAAGGAGCTTATACGACTTCGTCTTTAGCAGCAAGCACGATGCGACAAAATGGAAGTGGACGGGGCAGAAACGATATATTAGGGAAGATTTATTAACCGGCGAGAATCCACCATCCGAAAATTGGGGATATAACATAAAAACCGAAATGAGGAAAGGTAATGCGTTTTATGTATGCCCTCCAGGTTTCATGCACGAAAACGCTTTAGTTATCTGGCCTCGTGAAAAATCACAGGAGGGCGCTTACAGCTATAGTTTTGATCCGATGTGGTACCTTACAGGCAGTATGACGGCTGGTTCGGATGACATATCGGAAATGCTGCTAATTTTTTACAGGCGAGCGAACAACCCGAAATTTGCCCCTGGCACTATATTAAAAGTCTCACGTAAAGATAACTTAGTAGTGTTTGAAACAAATTATAAGGATGAAAATATGTATGTTGTAAACCGTCATACTTTTGATTTATCAAAAGGCGGCAGCGTCATGGAATATTATGCAGAGAGTAACTCAGGTACCGAGTTGCGTCAGTGGACCTACGAGCAGCAAGATTGCGTATGGATTCCAAAAACATTTGTATTTAGCCATAAACGAAATGTTCCCGGTTTTTGGGGATTGATAAAAAGAACGAGAAAAGTAAACTTCGTTTATAATATTCTCAATCAGTCTATACCTTCATCAGAGTTTTCAATAAAATCCTTGGGACTCAAAGACGGCGGACGGATTTCAGATCGAAGAACTAAACATTCCCTTATTTATCATGAAGAAAAAGAAGAACAATTATTACAGGAATTGGGACTATCAACAAAATATGAACAAGATAAGGCGGCATTAATACCTGAATTTATGGAGCCTCTAACAAACAAATCTTTACCTGAATTCAAAAGCTTTGGAGTAGATTTATCATCCGATTATAAAGATAAAAAGGTCTTGGTTTGTTTTTTCGATATGAACCAGCGACCGTCGAGGAATTGCATCCTGCAATTGAGCAAAAGAGCACAAGAGCTGAAGGCAAAAGATATTGTTATTGCTGCCGTACAAACTTCGAAAATCGATCAGGAACAACTCGATGAATGGGCAAAAGAAAATAATATAAATTTCCCGGTTGGAATGATTCAAGCCGACAAGGAGCAAACATATATTAACTGGGGCATAAAATCTCTGCCATGGCTGATTCTGACCAACGCCGAACATATTGTCCGAGCAGAAGGATTTGCAATCTCTGAACTGGATGAGAAAATAAAGCAATAATTACCCTGCACTCACCGGACATTGTAATATCCACCTCAGTTATTCACAATAGTCAGGTAAAAATTTGATTTTGCCTTCGGATGGTCTGGGTGATATACTAATATATAACCTTGGCCGGATAGATTTTTTGGAAATTTCTTTTTTTCCATTAACAAAAAGCCGCTCTGAAACGACTTAATTTGGTTACATTGCGCAAAATTTCGCAAAACGGGCATCCTTTTATTTGGAGACAGATATGAATCAGGACCAGAAGGCACCCTCTATAGAATATTCGGCTACAGAGAAGGTATATCCCACGGCGGAGCATGGCAAATTCAGCCTTCGGGATATGCTGGATTACTTCGTAAAACGCGGTGCTCTTAGGGTCTCGGACCTGCATATAAAAGTCGGTGCCCCGCCGGCATACCGTATCGACGGCGATTTGGTCAAGCTCAAAGGTCCTAATGTGACAACCGATATGGCAAAAATTCTCATATACCCGTTTCTGACCGAAGAAAATACACAGAAATTAAAAAGCAATCACAGCGTGGATTGCTCCTACCGGCTTGGCAATTTGCAGTTTCGAATCAATATCTTCATGGAAAACGACGGGCTCGCCGCGGCCATCAGAGCATTGTCACTGGAGATTCCCCAGGTGGAAGAAATCGGTTTCCCGAATAACGTCTGGGAGGACATTATCAACCGCAGGCACGGCCTGATCCTCATGACCGGCATTACGGGGGCCGGTAAATCCACGACCATCGCCGCCCTGATCCATCGAATCAGCCAGAAAAGTGCCTGCCGGATTATGACCGTAGAAGACCCTATCGAATATATTTTCCCGCAACATTATTCGATTATCTCACAGCGCGAGGTCGGCAGGGACGTCACAAGCTTTCACGGCGGTTTGAAAGAAATGCTTCGGCAGGACCCGGATATCATCTTCGTCGGCGAAATGCGCGACGCCGAGACAATTTCCATGACCCTGATGGCCGCCGAGACGGGACACCTGGTCTTTTCCACGCTGCACACCAGAGATGCGACCGGCACAGTGACGCGAATTCTCGACTATTTCCCGGAAGGCAGACAGGCCGAGGTGCGAAACCAGCTCTCACTCGGACTGGCATATATCGTCTGCCAGAAACTCGTACCCAAAAAGGACGGTACAGGCAGAATTGTTGCAATGGAAGTATTGAATAACAACTACGCAACGGCAAACCTGATACGCACCGGCAAGATCGAACAAATCTACTCACAACTGCAGACCAAAACTCGAAACAGGCCCGATGAAAAAATGTTGACCATCGAAAAGCACCTCTCTATGCTGGTTAAAGAGGACAAAATCGACCTGCTCGAGGCCAAAAAATGGGCCAATAACATTAAAACTTTCACTGACTGTATGCAGCAGAGCTAAAATAAAGTTATAAATGCCTAAAGTTAAAAGTGTCTAAAGTTGAGAGTATCTAAAATAATAACTTTGAACTTTAGCTCACTTTAGTCACTTAAATCTTTTTAGAAGTTGGGATTTATTTAATTTTACAATTTACAATTTTAAACTTTGCTTTTTCATGACTATCCAGTTCAACTGTCCCTATTGCAACGCGGTGATCGGCTTCGATGATAAATACCGTGGCAAGCGTGCCCAGTGCACCTCGTGCGGAGAGCGTTTTATAATCCCGTCCAAAAATTTCGAAAAGGCGAAAAAAGTCAAGCTGCCGAAAGAAGAAATCGCCGAGCCTATCCCCGGTTTTTATCGCGCCGTGTTTATCGATAGCTGGAAGCTCTTTAACCTTAAATCTCAGAGCAATTTGGTCGGCCTTGTTTTTATCACAGCAATCGTTTGCTTCAAGTTTATTGTCACCAGAATGAACATTCACATTCCGATCCAGGGGAAGTCTCTTTCTTTCGATATCTATATTCCAACAGGATGGGCCTTATGGGCTGCGGCGTGGGGGCTTTTATTTTGGTATTACAGGGAGATGGTTTACACAACCGCATTCGACGAAGATGAACTGCCGAAAGCATCTCTCGGTGGATTCTTCGGGTTTTATGAGTTCATCTGGAAAATCCTCCAATCCTTATATTACATTTTTGCGATACTTCTGGTCGTGGGATTGCCGTTTCTTCTAATGATGTTAATCTTCTGGACAACAGGATTCAACTGGCCCCCTCTTTTATACTTACTATTGTGCGTTGCGTTGTTTCTGTCCCCGATGGCCATACTCAATGTGTCCGTCGGTCAGGACCTGACTTTGTTAAGGCCGGATTATTTACTGGTCCCGATATTTCGAGCCTTTAAGCCGTACGTAGTAACGGTGATTCTCCTTGCCACCGCCTTTTTACTTCAGTCACAGGC
>CAYVXS010000003.1:0-18161 GCA_964454885.1 uncultured Pirellulales bacterium | reverse complement strand
CGGGTGGGAAAATATCATACCGGGGTAGGGTTAAGGGAAAGTAAATATTTTGTTAAAAATACGTAAAAAAATACATTGTACCGGTATAAATTGTTTACCCCCGCAGACGCTTTTTATAAAATAGCACCCACTGAATAGAAAAACAATATTCATTCCAGAATCCCGCTGTGGCCGCAGGTCACCTTATGCTGAATCTCGCCGCCCAGTTTCTCGTGCTCCTGTCGATGCGATCAATAGGTTTGTTTGCCCGCCATTACGGATGTCACCTGAGCTGGTAATCTTCAATTTAAATACGAGTGCATAAGACATAAGAGCATAAATCACAAGTGCAACAATCATAATTCATATGCTCCTGCGCTTATATGTAACCGCACTCATTCAGACCGATACAAATGAACATCGTCAAAGAAAACCAAACCTGAGCCACGGGTCTGCGGGCCGTTAAGGTCACCAAATCCGATAGTGATACTATCGACATTAGCCAGATTTACTCCCTGAGCAGAAAAATCACTGAGGTTGATATCCCATCGTGTCCAGGCGTTTGTTTGTGCCGCTTTCAAATCGTCATTGTAAACAACTTTAGTTGAACCGTTTGTATTAGCTATACCCACAAACATCGGCTCGGGATCGTTACTGTACATGGTTGTTCCAATTACCTCCGGTGTCCATGTCGCCGGAGTAACTGAGCCGGTTGTTCTGACATTGGAGAATCGAGCTTTGCAAACAGCGTTTGTGTTATGACTGGTCAGTGCCAGACCTATGTACACACTCTCGGGCATTATAATACTCCGCGGGTTCCACACCATCGGTGTCCATTTCGTACCGTCACTGGAATAATAGCCGTAAAAGTTATCGGCGCTGTCACGCTCAATTTTTACCCAATAAGGAGCTGTGATTGCTCTTTGCTCTGGAGTTGCCACTGCAGTGTCACCACTCAGGGTGCCTCCTGTGGACAGCCGCCCCTGGTATCTGCAACCGTTGCCCGGCGTTATGTAAACCGCCGCAAACAGCGAACCCGGGTCCAGCGTCCTCCGAATCATCACACCGGCCTTGGCCCACTCGTCCGTATCATCTACACTGAGCACCTGAGCCTCTATCGAGCCGGCTCCGGTAAGCCGCTTATAGGCATAACGGAACTCATCGTATGTACCGCCGATATCCTCACCGGAGGCTGACATCGCGAAAGTCCCAGCCGGTTCTTCCAAAAAGTCGTCCGGATAACCTCGGAACCATAGTGATAAGACCTGTACGTTTTCCTCGGTCCAGTTACGCGGATAATTCAAGGTCATGGTTGCTTTGGAACTCGGAGCGGTGCTGTTATCGTAAAAATAAGGCATTGACTGGCGACCGCTATTGACAATATCCGTCTCAACGAAATGCTTTCCGGCGCCGAAATCAGGCTCGGCATAACCGACCACGGAGCCGTTTATCGAGGGACTATCATACCCATCCAGCCATGTTAGATATATCCTGTTGCTGCCTTCCACGGTAGTTTCGTAGTCATTATAGGATTCGAAATCATCGATAAGGATGAAATCAGCCACCGTAAATTGCCAGAGTCTGCCTTTGGTAATTGTCGAATCGGTGTTATGCTCATCTATCCGCCAATAATACGGTCCGCCACCCCATTCAACGCCTTCAGGAGGAATATAACTTGTACCGGACTGGAGTCCGCGATAGATCCCCGTAGTATCGGATTCATCGGCATCAGCAACGGCATTTCTGTCGGTACCGAAGTAAACGGCATGCTCTGCGGCATTTTCTCCGGGTGACCAGCTTAGAGGAAGCGTATGCTGCAGGTCCGGCTCAGAACCGTTCACCGGGCTTGGATTCCAGGCAAGCTCCGCTTCCCCTCTCATAATCTGCATTATTCCTTCGGCATCAAAAGCGATGTTATATATTCTGACATCGTCGATAAGCCCCATCCATCCGGATGTTTCCCCGACATCCTGTCCACCTTTGCCGATTATTAATTTCGTACAGCCGGAAATAGTTCCGCCGGCATTGTTAGGTTCCGTTGTACCGGTTGGACTGTCTTCGACTCCATTAATATAGAATCTAATTATTTCTCCGGAACTCCAGACAAGCGCAACGTGCATCCATTTGTTAGTTTGGGTAGAGTCGGAACTTTCTAATTGTTGTTCGTAATCCACTCCATCCGTCGTCGTTGATGTCAATCCTATTTTAATAACATCCAAACCGCCATAGTTTGCACCGTCAGTGTCAAAACGCATAGTGACTGTCTTGTCTTTAAGGTTTGGTTCTACACAGTCGATAAAACCTCGATCCGTACCAATCTTATCCGCTTTAATCCACATCCCGACCGTCAGGGCACTTAATCCGTTAAGGTAATCCTCGGCATCTTCGTCAACAACATAATCACCGTTACCGCTAAAATATAGCGCGCTGCCTATTTGACCTGCAAGATTCAATGTGGCGCCATGAACTGTTCCGTAATGGTCGTAACCGGAATAATCGAGCACAGTGTCACCGAAAACTTCGTCGAACTTCCACCAGCAAAGCAGATTCGGATCGGCAATCGGGACATTAGGGATTGTCGTAAAGCTCCAGATTTCACCTTTATGAGTGGTTTGCCCGTCATATTCATCCACCCGCCAGTAATAAACCGTCTCCTTAACAAGAGGGGCCGG
This sequence comes from uncultured Pirellulales bacterium, assembly GCA_964454885.1. Lineage (GTDB taxonomy): Bacteria > Planctomycetota > Phycisphaerae > Sedimentisphaerales > Anaerobacaceae > JAFGPS01. Next base: position 15,510 of record CAYVXS010000003.1, on the reverse strand, counting down.
AGTATAGCTTGTACCTTCCTGGGGGTCACCATCAGTGGTATTGTTCACATCATCGAAGTTGCTGCCAATATATATAGTATGTGATTGTGCCCCCAGGCCAGCGGTCCAGCTCAGGGTAACATTCGGATATATAAACTCAGCGCCATTGGCCGGATTCGGATTAGAAGCGGTTGCAACAGGGACGGTGAATGTCCAGATATCGCCCTTCCAGGGGCTGCCTGTATGAAGCTCATTGATCTCGTCTATTCGCCAGTAGTAGGTAGCACCTGGAACAAGATTTTCCATAATATACGAAGTCTCTATAATACTATCCTTAAACGTATCGCCGGTCCCATTATCAACATCTTCGAAATTATCACCGAAATACACATCGTGCGAAGCGGCAAAATCTCCCGCCGTCCAGCTCAGAGTGACCTGTACATCGGAATGTATTGAATTATCGGCAGGAAATGGATCATAGGCTTCAAATATAGGAAGAGTGCTGATATGCAGAAACAGGAGCTTACACTTAATACCGGCAGGCGCCGGTTTGATGGTTAAACGACCATCTCTTACAAATACCGAAACAATATACTCGTCATAGTTGTCTCTGCCGTCCGGATCAGTCAGAATGCTTCCTTCAACATCGATAGTATTGATCTGGTCATCGTATGCAGCGTCACCACATGCTACAAAAACTTCATAACTGCCGTTGGGCAATTCGATTTCCCACGTTCTGGGGCCCGCTTCATCCATCTGGACTACCGTATCATAACGCTTATCCAGATTCGTATTACGCTCACGTGAGTCGTCCTGTATGTCCATATCCCAGCCATAGCTATAACCATTTCCCTGATCACCGAATATTTGCCCGAAGTCGGCTAAATAACCCTCAGGAGTCTCACTGCTCGGAGCCTGAAAGTTAATCTTCACCTCCAAAGACATGGTAACATCCGCAGCGATACCGAGAACCAATACAAAAGAAGCTAAAAAAATCAGCTTACCACGCATAATAATTCTCCTTATCCAAAAGTTCGAGAAAAGCGATTAAAAGCGTCTCTATACTGATGAAATGACAACATGTAAATATATCGGATAATATTTGAATGAAGCTAATCCGACCTCCTTCCATCGGAAACTATGTTTGTAATACATCCGGGCTCGTGCACAGCACACATAATTAGTTCAAAATTTCACACTTACCCTATAACCTGTCTCAATCAGGTTGTTTATTAAGGGAAAACGCAATTTTTTAGCTGCCGAAGAGCCTAAAAGCCACCGTTCCAATTAACCTGATTTATAACAAATCAAAAGGCTGTCAGTCAAGAAAAATATCCTATTTCCGGCAATACGAACTATAGTTTTATGGGACGACAATTAATATCAATAATTCCTACAATTATATTCACCAAATATGAAAAAAAGGGCTTATACCGAGTTTCTCGATATAAGCCCCGAATCTTAACTATTGAGATAATCCTGTTTTCCTTATCTGATGATGTAAATCCTATAATTATCCCTTCATTACTTCTTACATACCGGCAAGGGCCGCAACTTCATCTACGGATAAAGCTCGATTGTAAATCATAACTTCATCGAGAAGACCATCCCACGCTTGCTCCGGATACGTAGAATCGGAATTCGTACCGATAGCTACGATAGATGTATTCTGGGTGATACCTGCTGTATCCGGGTTACTGCCATCTTCGAGACCATTGATATAAATCTTGGCACCGACATTGATGTCATAAACGCCGCAGACATGATACCACTCGCCTATATTCAGTTGAGTAGTTGAATTAGCGGCTTGCCAGCCTCTGGAGCCGTTTTCGAATCCAAAGTGCATACCGGTGGAAAGATTGTTGTTGGATATTCTCCATGCAGTATTACCTTTGGTGATAGCTCCCGTCCAAGCGGTGGGTATCGTCCTGATATTCACCCATAAGGCAACGGTCAAATATTCTGTGACACTAAAATTCTCGTCATTACCGCAGTCAATATAGTCATCACCATTAAAATCCATCGCCATGCCTATTGCGCCATCGACATAGATCGGATCACCAACAATAGTACCGTTGAATCCGTTGCCGGAACTGTCCAGAACGTCCCCTTCAAGTGCATAATATGCAAGGAGACCTTCGGTGGACGGACCTTCCGGCTCCGGTGCAAGCATATACGCGACCGCGTTGAGGAACATAGTTTCGCCGTCGGCAGTAAGGTTATATGCACCATCAGGAGAATACTCCGGAGCGTTGTTGCCACTGCCTGTACCGGCAATAAACAGCATTCGGGGACCGCCTGCCGTGTAGAGACTTCCATCAAAGTACTTCTGACCCGCTTCCCAAGTCACAATAGAAAGCAGGCCATCTTCGGGACGCGTGGCAAGGATAATGCCGTTGCCGGCGTCGATGACGCCCGTAACCCAGTCCATGTAGTATTGGTCACTCGTCGCCTCTACCAGACCGTTCGGGTCAATTGTGACACCCGCAAACACAGGGTGAGTGGGATCAATCACCTGCATCATGGCCTCTTTCGCCCGGAACGTGGAGGTGCCGTCGAGCCATCCCCACTTGTTACTGCGGGCCATATAGGCGCTGAGGCTGATTATAGGCGTGGTCACGGCGTTCCACTTGTTCGGCTCATTGTCAGCTGCGGTGGAGTAGGAACCGCTGTCACCGTTGCGACTCATGATTACCAGATCCGCCGCTTCCAGCTCTGCAACCTTGTCGTCGTCCAGGGTACGCCAATACTGCGTACCGTCGATATACTCAAACTCGTTCTTGTAGTCCACGAGGTAGCCATTAGCCCTCAGCAGATCGACGAAGCCATGGTCTGCAGCCAGATTCGGCTCAGTACCATAACCCTTGTTATCAGAGACCCAGATGATATTCGCAATGGGTGCTACATCACCTTCGAGGAACGTACCACCAGACGAATTCTCCCTTGAGCGAACAATCAACTGATTTCCCTCTGCAGCCGGAGCGAACAGCAACGTAATAATCCCATCCGTATCGCTGTTGATGAAATCTGCCAATGCATCGCTTGTGTCGGTCGAGAACCTTAATCCCTGTTCACCGGGACCCGAGAATGTTAACAAGACATCCGTAAGCTCGTTCATATCAAGGGCTGTGACTACAGATGAATTAAGTTCAGGGGCCGGGTCATTCTTCACGCCCGGTGCGGTATTCCATGTCAGTGATTCGACGTCAAGCAGGTCCAAATCCTCGATAATGCCATAAACATTAACCTCGTCATTAAGGTTGTGGCTGAAATTACTCAAACTAACATTCGAGACCGGACCTCTGCCTTTCAGTGACGAGATATCGTAGCTGATCAGGAAAACATGGCGTCTGTCTGCAACATCGCGCGCTTCCAGACCTGTGCCGGTGGGATTTCCACCATCTTGTCCCCATCGTGGTCCGTTATCAATAGTGTTATCACTAACTGCCTGCAAACTGAAGGGAACTGTCGTCACCGGTTCCGGGAACGGAACGATGGTTGCGCCATCGATGCGGATATTGTCAATGTGGAAGATGCCTGTACCAGAGGGATCATTGAGAGCGATACTGACGCCTATGAAGGATGAAGAAAGTATTCCTGTCCAATCGGCTCCGGAAATATCATAGACGATTGTCAAGTTCTGATCACCCGACCATGTGCCCCAATCGGTACCCCCGTAGGGTTCGCCGGTATCTCTGTTGATTCTTTCTGTTGGTGTAAATTCCCTCCAACCCAGATCACTATTAATAGCTATCTTCTCTCCTGGATTGGTCCAGCTACCATCCACAAAATCACTGACCCGCATGGTAACGTCCATTTCAAGGGTTGTAGCTGTGGTTAAATCCAGCAAATAGGGGCCTTCCCATGAAAGTGCCCAATATCCACCTCCTGTGACATCCACACATGCGCTACCGGTGGTTGCCCCTACCGTGCCAATGGTTGCAGTGCCCGGGCTTGACCAGCCATCCATGCTGCCGTCTTCAAAGTCACCGATCACGATGACATCGGCATAACTTGTGCAGGCCAGAGACAGCACAAATACAAAACATAAATAAAACAATTTTTTACACATCATGAACCTCCTTAAAAAACACTGTTATAATATAGAAACAGACGATAAAGATTTTTACCTTGTTCCAATTTCAACATATATCTGCCCAGGATAATGTTTTTTGAGAATTGACTTTTGCCTCCTTCCTTCAAAAACTCATATGGTTAATGAAAGGTAAAAACCAAAAACCTCCGGAGTGTACGACCCCGGCAGTCTGAACACAATTTTATCGATATATTCGCCGTGCGACAATAAATATCAGATAAAACCATAATCCTATTATAATCCTTTTACACGCCCTCTACCAGCAAAACTACCCTAAGGTATTTATAGCAAATAAATAACATATCAGTCAAGTAAAATATCCGGTTTTTAGCATTAGTTACGCAAACTGCTTAAAAGCCTTCAATTATTTAATTCGTACCGCCTTTACTGAAGAAAAACAACACAAGTAAAGTATTTACAATTAGTTATCAAAACTCGACTCTGGTCGGTGTTTTGTACAACATCAAGTTTGGCCGACGATAAAGAACCGCTATAACCGTACCCAACCTCAGAAGTCATTTCTTATATGGAACGTATCGCCAATCTACCTTTGTTTCATAGGCCATCGTCTCATTAACCAAGGCAAAAAGTCCCGGATCATATTCGGCAAGCAGCTCACGAGTGGCAATCTGGTGGGCGGCATCGTTGGGGGCATCGTCCTGACCAAGGGCATCGAAGTATGCCAGCACGCCTTCGATCCAATAATGAACACGGTCATTCACAGCGGCCGTGCCCTGCCATTTACCCTCGCTCATTGCCTTATCATAAAGCTCCTTGAGCTTTGCGTCGAACCGCTCGTCCATCCGCTGAAGCCGCAACTCATACTGCTGCCAGACGCCTCCGGGGCGGCTCTCCCAATTGGGATCGACCGGTCGAGTGCCGGTAACCTGGTAGATCGCATCGGCAAAAACTCTTATGACCTGGTTGTCACCGACATACATATCTTTCGGATTGGCCAGGACATTTCTTTGGTCCACGACAAGCAGTTTCATTTCAGGACTGTATGTCAAATAACGGACCAAAACATCTATTGAATTGGGATCACTGAGCTTTTTATATTCAGGCAAGTCGTAAATATCCTCATTCGGCCCCAGTACTACCAGTTTCAGACCGTCGGCGATAAGTGCCTTCAGGATGTCCTGACGGTAGGCAAACATCCGGCGAATTGTCTCATTGGCATGGAGGAGTGCTACATCAGAGGCCTCTCTACCGATCACGGTAAATTCCCGCGCCCATGTGAACTTCGTATAATAAGGATCTATATCGAACTTTGCCGGCGGCTTAGTGACATTAGGCAGAGGCTGTAGCCAGCTATAGCGCCAATCCAGTTCGGGACTGAGATTGAAAGTCGTGCTTATCAGCTCATAGGCCCGGGGGTCATAAACCTTGAGCTGCTCGCGTCTGCCTATAGGGCCGTGGTTGTAATTATTCACACGATTGTTGTCGAAGTAGGCCTGGACAGTCTCAGCCCAATATTCAGATGCGTTGGAACCGGCATAAGTATCTTTAAAGAGTCCCTTCTCAACCGCATTGTGATACACTGCTTCCTTGCGCTGCCTCCAGGTCGGATCCATTCTACTCAAGGTACTATCGATTGTGTGACAGAATTCGTGCACACCGATGCTCTCATCGTCATAACGATCCAGGGGAAGACTCAGCAGATTTTCTTCCCCGAAACTGGTAGGCCGGCCGCCGGTGCCCCGGACACGCTCGTTCATGAAATCGGGATTCCGAGTGTTACGATATTCCGGCATATCCGTATAGACCTGGTCTTTGCCGATGACAATGAGGTACATACCCTGGTCAACCATAGCTTTCAGAATGTCGGGGCGGCCTGCGAGCATGTGGGTAACAATCTCATAGGTACGCTGCAGAGCCAAATCGGCAACCTCGTCCGAAGCCATAACCGGTAATCCCTTTACATCGATATACTTTTTATAGAATTGGCGGGCCACGTCCCTGTTCCTTTCCCGTACAAGCTCGAAAGCGGAATCGGGTGGCGTAGTTACCGCCGGATAATCCATCTTCGTTTCGGGTTGAGCCTGAATGCAGGTAACCGGTATCTGGACGGCAACAATAATAGCAGCTATAATCAATGTTAAGTGTTTCATTTATTGATCCTTTATCCAGACGATAGAGCTGATTGATCCACGTCCCCGACCTCGACCGCCTCCGGTCGTCCCGGGACCACCAGAGCCTTCGCCTTCCGTTGAAGCGGCGGAGCGATTGCACCGGGCGTAATTCGGTATAGCCATTAAGTCGGAACCATCGGCCCATTTACCTTCGATGACTACTACACCATCCAGAAGGTCACCTTTCCACTCGGTTGTAAGAGGTGAATCCGGTTTTAATACCAGGTTAATGTTCTGGTCAACACTTTCGACATTGTAAATAAGGGGGCCATACCTCAGGGCCACACGCCCGATATCGGCGGCAACTTTTTCGATGGCCTTGGTTCTCTGAGCCATCATAGGCAGCACTAACTCGATTTTATCGCCAACCTTCCAGCTCCGGTTAAGCACGGCATAGCCATTTTCAATCTTCGCAGCTACAGCGGAACCATTAACCGAAATCGAAGATATGCCGTCGGAATCCGGCACACACGTATAGATATCGCTCACATCACGGTCCGGAACTCGAATACTGATATCGAACTTCTTTTTTGCTTCAGGATTGACAATGATGGTAACCTTGCCGCTCCAGGGATAATCCGTTTCCTGAACCAGCTCGACATCTGTTCCTGCAACGTTTTCAATTGTTACAGTACTCCCGATAAAAAGATTTACGTAAATGCCGTCGGAATCCTTGAGATACATCCACGTCGGCAGGCTCAGCAGCGTACGGGGAATATTCCCCACGCAACAGGGACAATTGTGCCAATCACTGCGAAATCGGTTTTCAATGAGCGGATTCTGATAATAGAAATTCTTGCCTTCCAAATCAACCGAACCAAGTAAAGCGTTATACAGCGTATCTTCGTACAAATCCGCATATTTCGCGTCGTGGCACAACCTGTTGAGTTTATGCTGGAAGAAGATTTCGCCGCAGCTCGAACAGGATTCGCAGTAAGCATTGTTCCTCAGCGAATAGTTCGGGCCGAATCCCTCCGAGGTTTCGCCGCTGCCGATTCCACCGGTTATATAATATTTCTTGTTCACGATATTGTCCCAGAGTGACATTACGGCACTCATATAATCTATATCTCTGGTCTCGACAGCGATATCAGCCATACCGGCATAAGTATAGGAAGCCCTTACTGCGTGCCCGACGGCTTCGTACTGCTGCTGCACCGGTACGTGGCTCTGGTCGTATTCGCTGCCGCCCTTGCGGCAATCGAGCAGGAACTTCGACAGCTCGATGTATTTGTCACCTTTACCTTGCCCCTCGACTTCATTAACATATCTACCGAATCTAACAAGAGCGACTTCCATTTCCTGGTGACCATCGTACCACTCCTTTTTGGGAGCGGGGCCGATATTGTTATACCAGCAATCGGCAAGTTTCTTGGCCGCATTGTATAAGCGTGCATCCTTACCGCCGGTCATTATATGATGGGCGATACCGGCTTCGAGAAAATATCCCGCCACATAACCTTCATGGTCTCCTCGATATCTTGGTGACCAATGCTCTGAGATGCCTTCAGAAGCAGCCCCGCCGCGTCGGCCTCGCTGCTGTCGTGGCAGTGTGAAAGCTGTCTGGAAGTAGCCATCCGGCTCCTGTGCAGCTAAAATCCAGGGAATCCAGTCATCCAGCGTTTGTTTCATCTTGTTCTGGGCATTGATAATCTCCCGGTCACCCTGGGAATCGACCATCAAAGCAATGCACATCGACTCAATCGTGTTAAATACTCACGCATTGGAAAATACAAAACCGCGATGATTTCCATGGGGCTTACCGGCCAATTTATTGGCTGCATCTATGATATTATTCATCCCGCCTTCACGCAGGTTCGGGTCTGAAATTTCATCAATGCAGTGAGGGATCCAGTTCACTATAAGTGCCTTAACGCGGCTGTTCCATAGAGGGCTGTTCACCTTGTATTTTTTCGTGTGAATCGGTTCCAGGGCTTTCGCAGGCGGCAGAGACTCTACTTTGACATTCAATGTCGATGAGTTACTCAAATCACCCTCACCGGCCGTCAATTTAAGGACATAATCCCCCGCCGCAGAGAATATCGCCGTTGTCTCGGTCGAATTTGTGTTCTCGAAAGCAACGGCCCCGGGACCGGAAGCCTTGCTCCAGGTCACTTTCACGTCGCTATTTTTATTACCCAACGTTTTTATTGTTCCACTGAGATATGTTTTACCTCCAAGCATATCAATACGATCTATCCCCGCTTCCACAACGGGCGGAAAAGCCGGGGACTTGCCGGAATCATAAACCTTCCACTCCAGAATGCCGGTCGAATATGTACCATCGGGATCGATTTCGAGCCTGAGCTTCGATGTGGTGACATCGTCAAAGGTGGTCGTATTATACTTATTAACTTCCACACCCAAACCTGACGGATTGCCGACGGGAACAAAGGCACTTCCGTCCCAGTAAAGCAACCGAGACGCGCTTGGTGGATGAATGCCCCGCCCGTCGGACCACCAATATACATCGATCCTGTTTGTGCTTATGGGCCGGCTCCAGTCGTACTGGACCCACTGCGTGCTCGTCCGATTCCAATTGCCGTAGGAACCCTGTCGGTTATCACGAGAGCTCCTGGGATCTACACCGTCATTGAGCGCCTTGAGCGTCGTATCGCCGGAAACATAAGAGCTGGAAGGTTGTGCAACAACGGCAAGATTCACAGCCGAATCCGAATCGGCGACCAAATCTTCCTGCGCCAAAGCAACACCAAAAATCATAACTGCGGCAGCCGCTAATAAAACCGACATGAAACGAAATAATTTTGTTCCCATGAATAGTCTCCTTTTCTTACAACAAATTAAAGCTCTGCGTAAAATCTGTATGTTTACATCTAACAGTGACTTACACACATTATTTCTTTATAATTATCCCCCTGGAAAATATCGATAATGTTCGGATTATCCCTCGAATCAGATTTGGTGGTTTCAAAAGCAGGAGTTGACATGACTGCATAAAATAATCCGGTAAAAAGGAGAAGCGTCAATATGCAAATACAATGCTGTGCAGTTTTCATGTTTTTTTCTTTTTTGTGATATCATACAGGATATCAAATCAAACTGCAATATTTAATAGATTAGTTCACTTAGCTTGCCCGCCATACCGAAAACAATCAGTGTTTATCAATACGAAAGAATAATATAAGATTTTCAGAATGTTTTTAGAATTAGTCCGACATCTCAGAATAATATTGCAGAAGCTGGATCCGTAAGATTTATTTTAACTTCTTCTTATGGATAAAGTCATCAAACCTGTCTTCAGCAATTCAGGCCGGTACTTTAGTTTGCATTTTACAGTTAGATCTCACCAGAAAAAACCTGGAGAACCGACTCCGCCGTAACGAGGCATGGCAACGCCGTTATCCATTTCCGGATCGAACGGTCTCCATTCGTTATGTCCGTCGAGGAATGCGATATTTCCGCCATACGGTTCGAACTCGTTCTTCAAATGACTTGAAGTATCATACACACCGTGTTGACCATATATCCCGCCCTGGACCTGGCCGAAATTACGGCCGTACATCGTATTGGCACGAGGTGTCCCCATAATCGAATCGACAACTAACTCTCGACTGGCCGGTTGTGAATCCTGGGTTGATTTCACCCATTCTTTTTTCAGAGGATCTTTCTCATAGCGCGTGATTTCCTGCCTGCTTCTCTGGACATTCTGAAGAATGAAACAATACCCCGAGACAACAAAACCGGTCGCATTTGTGAATCTTTGCAGGCTGTTGTCCCACGATTGATTATTATATTCCCAGAAATAGTCGTTATATTTCTGATGCGTTGAGTTCGACGGGCAATAGAACATCTCCCGCGTCATCCCGTTATCGAGCATAAAGTGTACCGTATTGACCGCGACATCCTGCAGCCAGGATCCAATCGTGTTGGGCAAAGGCAGCTTCGAGTCGTTATCGCCGGCATATAATGTCAGACCGAGCTGCTGCTGACGAAGTCGTGACGAGCAGGACTGCCTTCGTGCCTGCTCCTTTACCTTATTCAGGGCCGGCATAAGAATGCTCATTAACAATGCGATTATGGCAATTACTACCAACAATTCGATTAATGTGAACCCTTTTCCTTTAGCCATGATTTACACCCCATCACTTCAATTTGACACTTCGCCATTAGTACGATATAATCATTTTTACATCTTTTTTTTTAAAAGTCAATCAAAAAATACGTTGCCTATGGCAGCCACAAGAAGCCACCTCATACCGATAGCCAGATTCCCCCGATGACTTTTATTTATGCAAAAAAACCGGTTTCGCAGTGCTTATGGGGATAAAAAAGTGCAAAATCCGGATGTAAAAAATCACTCTACATTTGTGTTTTTAGGCTGATTATGAATCTGTCGAACAACTTCATCCCAGAAATGCAATGTCTAAGTTTTTAGCAGCTGCGGTTTCATCCGGCCGGGAAACGGGAGTTTTTGTCGGCGCTTCTTTGAGTTGTTCCGGCTCGGTTTTGGCAAGCTCGGCGATTTCTATCATTGCTTCTATGAAGGCATCGATGGTCTCTTTGCTCTCGGTTTCGGTCGGCTCGATCATCAACGCTTCTTTGACAATGGTGGGAAAATATACGGTCGGCGGATGAAAGCCCCTGTCAATGAGTGCCTTGGCAATATCGATTGCATGTACGCCGTTTTCGAGCATCTCCTCCGTCGGGCTGACGACGCACTCATGTTTGCATACACAGTTGTATGCAACCTTGTAATGTTTGCATAATTTCACCCGGATATAGTTGGCATTAAGTACGGCGTTTTCCGCCACCGCCCTTAATCCTTCTTTTCCCAACATGAGAATATAGACATATGCCCTTAGAATAATGGCAAAGTTCCCGTAAAACGGTGCTATGTATCCGATAGACTTCGGCCTGTCGTATTCCAGGGCGTACGTGCCGTCGTTTCTTTTGACAACAATCGATACAGGCAGAAAGTCAACGAGGTTTTCATTAACGCCGACCGGGCCTGCGCCGGGGCCACCTCCGCCGTGAGGAGTTGCGAAGGTCTTGTGCAGGTTCAGATGGACGATGTCGAAACCGAAATCACCGGGGCGGGCCTTTCCGACTATCGCGTTCAGATTCGCGCCGTCGTAATATGCAAGACCGTCAACGCTGTGAATAAGATCGCAGATTTCCTCGATGTGCGGATTAAAAAGTCCGAGAGTATTGGGACAGGTCAGCATCAGGCCGGCGACCTCGTCGTTGAGCATTTTCTTCATGGCGGTGACATCCATTACACCTTTGTCGTTGCTCGGGACTACAACGACTTTGTAACCGGCGATTGCCGCGCTGGCGGGATTTGTCCCGTGAGCGCTATCGGGGACAAGCACCGTTGTTTTTTTATTGCCTTTGTTTCTGTGGTAAGCGGCCATTATCATAATACCGGTAAGCTCGCCGTGCGCACCGGCCATCGGCTGCATCGTAAAGCCCGCCATGCCGGTTATTTCCCGCAGGAAAATATCCATATCGTAAATTACCTGGAGTGCCCCCTGGGTAAGCATGCCACCCATACGTAACTGGGGCAGCAGCGGATGTAAGTGCGCGAAGCCGGGATAGGAAGCGATTCGCTCGGCCACCTTGGGATTATATTTCATTGTACATGAGCCGAGCGGATAAAAATTGGTGTCGACGCCGAAGTTCATACGGGACAGCTCCGTGAAATGTCTCACCACGTCAAGCTCGCTCAGCTCGGGCAGCTTTGCGGCCGTGTCCCGGAGGAAGTCACTGTTGATATTTATCGTGGTTGGGACGTCACTGTCGCCCACCCGGATAGCTCTGCGTCCTTTTACAGATTTTTCGAAAACGAGCTTCATAAACACGCCTCCAATGATTCGGCCAACATCCCGATTTGCTGTTTGGTTCTTTTCTCGGTCACGCAAATCAGGATGGAATTTTCCATGTTTTTATAGTACCTGCTCAACGGGAAACCGGCGGCGAAACCTTTCTCGATAAGTCTGGCGATAACATCCGCCGCCTCGCAAGGCAAATCGAGAACGAACTCGTTAAAAAACCACTTACGATTAAAATGCGGTTTGACACCGGGTACGGCCGTGAGTTTGTGATAGGCATAGCTCGCTTTATCGGCACACAACTGGGCGGTTTCCTTCAGGCCGTCTTTACCCATGAGCGAAAGATACACAAGAGCGGTCATGGCGCAAAGAGCTTCGTTCGAGCATATATTCGATGTCGCCTTGTCCCTGCGGATGTGCTGCTCGCGCGCCTGGAGAGTCAGGACAAAACTTCTCCGGCCAAGCCTGTCTTTTGTCTGGCCGACGATTCTGCCCGGCATCTTTCGGACGTATTTCATCCGGCTCGACATAAAGCCCAGGTAAGGGCCGCCGAAGCTCATCGGCATACCGAGACTTTGTCCCTCGCCGACAACGATATCGGCCCCCATGTCACCGGGGGTTTTTAATATCCCCAAAGATATCGGGTAACATGAAACTATCAAAAGGGCGCCTTTTTTGTGGGCGGCTTCCGCGATGTCACTGAAATCATCGACACAGCCGAAGAAATTCGGATTCTGCAGGATTACGGCCGCAGTATCGTTATCGAGTTTTTTGAAAATTTCCCTTCGATTCGCCTGGCCGTCGATGCAGTTTACCTGTTCGAGCCGGATACTCAAATTTTTCGTGTAAGAATCTATCATAACACGGTAAATCGGATTGACACTGTCGTCGATGATGACTTTGTTCCTTCCGGTTACACGCAGAGCCATCATCATAGCCTCGTAAATTCCGGTCCCGCCGTCATACAGTGACGCATTCGCCGCTTCCATCCCGGTCAGGCGGCAAATCGCCGATTGATACTCGTAGATTGCCTGCAGCGTGCCCTGGGAAAGCTCCGGTTGATAGGGAGTGTAGGCGGTATAAAACTCGCTTCGCGAAACAATTGCGTAAACTGCCGCGGGAATGAAGTGGTCATAAAAACCGCCTCCGAGAAAGCAGGTCAGGTTGATGTAATTTTTCCCGGCGATTTCCGCCAGAGCGTCCCTGACCTTGTGCTCGGTCAATCCTTTCGGGAGATTAAACTCGTCCGCTAACAGAGCCGTCGGTATGTCACCGAAAAGCTTGTCCATTGTGGAACCTATTTCGGCAAGCATGTCCCTTTGTTGCTCTTTTGTATTCGATATAAACGGCATGTTAAATAATACCTCGAAAAATGATACGCTGGTTTTTAGTTATAAAATCCTACAGACCTTTCAGGTATGCTTCGTATTGCTTCGAGTCCATCAGATTTTTGATTGAATCCTTGTCGGTTATCTTCATGGTGCATATCCATCCGGTGTTATAACAGTCCTCGTTAATCTTTTCCGGGGCTGATTCCAGATCGGAGTTTACCTCGGTGACTTTCCCCGTTACGGGAGAATAAACATCACTTGCAGCCTTCGAGCTTTCTACGACCGCAAGCTCACCTTTTTGCTGTGTCTGTTTGCCGACTTCAGGAAGCTCGATGAATGTGATTTCTCCCAACTGTTCCTGTGCATAGTTCGTGATGCCGATTGTGGCAGTGTCACCGTCTATTTTCGCCCATTCGTGTTCTTTGGTGTAAAACAATCCCTCGGTTACCATTTTGTTTCTCCATCAATTAAAATTTTGCGAACCGTGTAACTATTTTCCCCGAAATATCCGGTTCCGTCTTTTCGTTTTTCTTGATTTCGCTCTTTCGGCCCTTTTCAATCTGGCTTTTACTTCTTGCGAGATAATACAATCCTACCGGCTGATTTCCTTCCGCAGTTGTCTTAGAGATATATGCCAGGGCGATTTGCTTTTCACCGACTCCGGCACAGCTCAGCACCCAGCCGATACAATTCCCGTTTTCATCCAGAATGCCGTCATGCTGCCTTGCGGGACGAATTCCTTTTTCACCGGGAAGTTCGATTCGTGCGACCTGCATGTCCCAGCCTTCGGATTTTTTCTGCATGGCGGCCTTACCGATGAAAAAATCTTTTTCAAGTTTCACCGCCCAGCCGTAACCGGCTTCGAAGGGACTGATGTTAAATTCCCCGTCCAATTCGTGTCCGTAAAGAGGCAGTCCCGCTTCTATTCGCAGGCTGTCACGGGCACCGAGCCCGCAGGGAACCATGCCGAACGGCTCTCCCTTTTCCAATAATATGGCCCAGAGCTCCGCCGCCTTTTTCGGATGTACAAATAATTCGTAACAAACTTTCGCCCCGGTATAACCCGTCCGGGAGATTATGCAGTCTATGCCTTCCAATTCGGTTTCAATAAGGTGGAAAGATTTTAAGTTTTGAAGCTGCGATTTTATACCTTCCTGCCTGATTATCGATAGTAATAAATCCATCGATGCAGGGCCTTGCAGGGCAATATCCACTCTGCAATCTGACTCGCTGTCGGTATCTCTCATATCCCGGATAACAGGTTTATATCCTAATTTATGCGTGGGATCTTCGACGTCCGGAATCGCTTCGTTATTCTGCAGGGCTTTTAGATAGGCTTTTATCTTAGGTTCGTTTGCGGCGTTGACGACGACCATGAATTTATCTTCTGCACGACGATAGACGATGATATCATCGAGAACATTTCCCGCCGCATCGAGGACATAGCTATATTGGGCGGAAGCGGGTTTTAGCCTGTCGATATCATTCGTTGTAATGGTATTAAGAAAATCTCCGGCGTCTTTACCTGTGAATTCCAGTACGCCCATGTGAGTGCAGTCGAATAATCCCGCCGATTCGCGGACGGCTTTGTGTTCGGCGCTTATGGAAGAAAACCAGAGGGGCATTAAATAACCGGCGAACTCAGCCAGGCGGTTTTTTTCTATAAGCTTCAGATGCTGTTCGTATAAAACGCTTCCAATAGCTGCTTTTTCATTATTTTTGAAACAAAACTCCCCCAAGCCTTTTTTTACCAATTTAAAACCTCCTTGTTGGTAATAATTCCTTAATCCAAATCGCCGGTATAATAACGAAAATCGATTTGTTCGTATAGTAAACAATCCACAGGAAAAAACAAGAAGATTTATGAGAAGCTGGAAAATCTTTTACTGTTATTGTGATGTGATTGCTTCAACTTCATCGATGCCTTTCGGAATCCCCGGGCCGAGGACGCGGCAGCCGTCTTCGGTTACCAGAACATCATCCTCAATCCGTATTCCACCGAAGCCGCGGTATTTCTCGACTTGTTCATAGTTTATGAATTCGGAGAATTTGCGTTCGGGTTTCCAGCGGTCGATTAACGCGGGAATAAAATATATTCCCGGCTCGACGGTAATTACATAGCCGGTCTCTAAGGCCTTGGCCAGCCTGAGCCACTGCCATCCGAATTCCATCCTGCGTTT
>CAYVXS010000002.1:17342-25985 GCA_964454885.1 uncultured Pirellulales bacterium | reverse complement strand
CAGTGAAAAAAGATGTATTTTTCGGGGCTTATACCATTTGTTTTGGTATAAGCCCTTTTTTATAATTACCAAAAATTATTCTGTAATACTATTTACACGGGATTTTCTTCACACCACTGCCTAGCATTCTGGAAAAGTTTCAGCCAGGGAGATGCCTTGAGATTTGACCATTCCTTAGGCCAGTACGGCCATTGCCAGGATTGAAATACCCTCTCCGGATGCGGCATTACAGCCAGATGTCTCCCATCGCGTGAACAAACCCCGGTAATGCCGAGCTTTGAGCCGTTCGGATTGAACGGATATCGTTCCGTCTGCTCGCCATCATCGTCAACGAATCTTATCGGTGCCAGATTATTCCCGGAATCCACGGCCTGATGGAAAATACTTTCATCCGGCCACAAACACCTTCCTTCTGCATGTGACACCCAGACACCGAGCACCGACCCGCCCATGTCCTTGAGGAATATTGACGGGCTCGGACTTATCTTCACGCTGATAAACCGCGACTCGAAGATATTCGATTCGTTCCTGACAAAACGCGGCTGTTTTTTCATTTCTATCCCCCGCCAGGGAATCCATCCGAGAAGCGCCATGACCTGGCATCCGTTACAGATTCCAAGCGAGAATGTGTCCTGGCGCTCAATGAAAGCCTCAAATTCGTCTCTTATCCGTTCGTTGAACATAATCACACCGGCCCATCCTTTACCGGCATCCAGAACATCGGCAAAGCTGAATCCGCCCGAAAAAGCCACACCCCGGAAATCCTTAAGAGACACTCTCGCCTCGGCAATATCGGCCATAGTCACATCCCATGCCTCGAAGCCCGCCGTGTAAAAAGCCCCCGCCATTTCACGGGCCCCGTTTGTCCCTGCCTCGCGAAGGATTGCGATCTTAGGCTTTTTCTTAGCCTTCATTTTTCCTTCGGGAGTCGGGGCCGGCTCGAATGTAAGATTATATCGCGGACCTTTACGCTCATAATTGACTTTACGTTCCGCTTCGACACAGGCAGGATTGGCCTGGAGCTTATCCAGCTCGAAAGAAGTCTGCTGCCAGATATCACGAAGCATCCGCATGTCGGCGTTAAGAACTTCTCTATCGTGGTATTTAATTCGAATATTCGGCTCTTTTATGGTTCGACCGAGCACAACGGCATTCTTTTCAAAATCGAAACCATAACCGGAGAGTATCTTTTCGGCCTTCTTCAAATCCCCCGGCAATATTTCAAACACGAGAGCAAGTTCCTCGGCAAACAAGGATGCAAATACATCATCTTCTGAGAATACGCCGGTTTCACAGAGGTCCAGATCGAGACCGCAATTACCGGCAAATGCCATCTCCAGCAGGCTTGTAATCAAGCCCCCTTCCGAGATGTCATGACCGGAGAGAATCAAATCTATTTTCATCAATTCCTGTATGGCTTCGAAACCATTGCGAAGCAGACTGGAATCTTCAACATCCGGGACTTCATCACCAAGCTGCTCATACACCTGTGCAAGGGCGGAGCCGCCAAGCCTCTTATTGCCGCCTGAAAGGTCGAGCATAACAAGAATCCCCTCGCCGGGCTTCTTTATTTCCGGCGCGACAACCTTTGTAATATCGCAGCATGGCGCGAAACTTATCATTTGAACGGAACCAGGGGATTTTATAGAGTGTTTTCGGCCGTTTCGCGTCGTCCAGGCCGTCATCGAGACGGAATCTTTGCCAACAGGTATTCTTAATCCGAGGTCTTTGCATAAATCAGTCGTGGCCCGGACGGTATTGTGAAGACGTGCATCTTCTCCCGGCTGCTTGCAGGGCCATTGCCATGTGGCGGAAAAATTAATCGAGGAAAAATCCTCGATCGGCGCCCATACAAGATTCGTCAGGGACTCTCCAAGGCTCATCCTGCCGCCCGCCTCCGTTTTAATGAGACCTTTTACCGGCTGCTCTCCTATAGCGGTTGCTATCCCCGTAGTGTCAACAAAACTTCTTGCAGTTACAGCACAATCCGCTACTGTAAGCTGCAGCGGCCCGACAGTCTGCTGTCGCGCGCTGAGACCTCCTACGGAACGGTCAACCTTACGAGTCAAAAAGTGTTTCGAGCCGACTTTTAATAATCGAAGCATCCTTTCAAGCGCATCCGAAACACTCAAACCTTCCGGCAACTCCAAAGAGCTTAGCTTGCGGGGAGCACTTTCGCATTCAATCGTCATCTCAGGCAAATTCGCCAAAAGAAATTCCATATCCATATCAATCGGAACCCGCTGTTCTCTTGGCGCGTTAGCCGGAGCATCTTTATCGGTAAGAACTAATTTGCCATCTGATGTGACCTGTCCTATGACATACATCGGGCACCGGTTCCTGTTGCATATCTGTTCAAGCACGGATACCGATCCGCTTTTTACTATCATAACCATGCTTTCCTGCGATTCATTACACCAGAATACGAGGACACTCATGGTTTTATCGCCGCACGGGATATTTCGCAGCTCGTATTTCGCCCCGTGAGGGTGCACAATCTCCGGCAGCGCTACACATTCACCACCGGCGCCGAGGTCGGTAATACTGACAATCGGAGATTTGTCACCAAGCTCCGCACAGGCCCGGATGACCGACTCGTTCCGGTTTTCCATTTCCGGATTCGCACGCTGGACCGAATCGAAGTCCAGGTCTGCTTCCTGACCGCCTGCGTCTTTGCTCGAGCCGGAACCTCCACCTAAGCCGATCGGGTATCTGTCACCCCCGATCTGCACGATTAAATATCCCTTTTTAAGCTCATTTTTATGAGCATGCCCCTCATTTATGATGCCCCAGTTTCCCGCGACCATACAGGTCTTTTTCCAGCCGTAATGCTCACCGCCGGTCATCAGCTCGAACGAGGTACAAGAGCCTGTTGTAAGAGGAACGCCGAACTTATTACCGTAATCGCTTGCGCCGTTCGAAGCCTCAATTATAATTTCTAAAGGTGTCTGGAAACGCGAAGGATGAAGAGCGTATTCTTTTTCCCAGGGTAATACATAATTGTCGATAAAAAGATTAGCCACATTATAAATTGCCAGTGCCCCTAATACCGTTCCGCCCCTGCCGACGCCCTGTATGTCACGAATATTACCACCCAGGCCGGTACCGGCCCCTGGATCGGCACTGATAGTTGTCGGGTGGTTATGGGTCTCGGCCTTAAACGTATCGGATGTAATTACTTTGCCGGCTATGAAGGCCGACGGCATAACCGGGTCCGAAGGACGAAAGATATTCACGGGTCTTCCCGATGTGACCGCTGCATTGTCTTCATAAGCGACTACGACGTTACCGGGATTGACCTTCGTGGTCGAACGGATCATATCAAACAAACTATTTTCCATTTGCTCGCCGTCAACGACGAAATTGCCTTTGAAAAGGTGGTGTCGGCAGTGCTCGGAGTTTAGCTGGCCGAACATGAACAATTCGACATCGGTAGGGTCGCGATTTATTTTTCGATAATACTCAAACAAATACTCCATCATTTGTCGGTCAAGAGCCAGGCCGAGCTTTTCATTCGTTTCTTTGAGAATATCGATTCCGTTCTCAAGTAAAGGAATAAGCCGCACCGGTTCCGGTTTGATATCCTGCTCGAAAGTTACCGGTGGTTTTTTGTACGGCTGCTCCGTCATCCTGTCATAAATTAAGTCATATATACTTTTCATCTGTTCCGATGAAAGATGGGCCATATTTTTCAGAGATATGGAAAAACGCCGTGTCTGCTCAACTCTTCCAATCGAATCCAGCCCACACGCAGAGCAAATCGAAACTGTATTCGTGCTGCCCGGTGTAACTATTGCCAGCCTCGGACCGACCTCTATCACATCACCATTAAAAGCTGATTTTTCGCCGAACATTTCCGGCTCGTAAGTCTCTGTAAGCAGCCATTTGAGCTTTTCCAGCTCGTCTTTTCGTAAGACCCTGGCCGAATCGACAAGAAATCTTCTTTCTATTTTAACCTGTGTTATCTCAGGAGATACTTTCCGCTGCAGGGCTGAAAGCCAAAGCTCCTCCTCAGTAGCCCATAACTTCGACCGACGGAAAAACGATAAAATCATAGTTACTGCCTTTCTTCAGGGAATCGTCTCAAAAACCGGCAAAAAAACTTCCTGTAATCTTCGCCGTAAAAAGTACATTTATATCCGACTCGGCGGGAATTGCAAGAAACCAATTCAAACTAAACTCTCTTATTGCAAAGTTAATTATTCTGGGTGGAAATTTTTATATCGGAGATTGAAAAATGGTGGCCTTTCAAGACCTCGAATCGTTATTTGCTTCGGCAAGAATTATACAGTGCGAGATAATTCCCTGCTCAAAGCTTTGCGATAGCCGGTAACAATTATGTCGTTATCGCCAAGAACATCGACTGTAGCGTACGAATTATTTTCTACCCCGGAACCGACTACCATCGCCTTTAACGTATAATAGTGAATTCCCTCGATATTGTTGTAATCTCCATCGTGCTTGTGCCCCTGGAAGACGGCAAGAACCTTCCCCGATGTCTGTAGAATATTCCGGACATCCCCGGCATTATCAACATAAAGATTTCCCTCGCCGTCAAGCAGTTGGTGTACGAAAACAATTACCGGCAGAGAAGCCGCAGTCAGGTCCTGCCGGAGCCAATCCAACTGGATATCCGGTATGTGCGTATCCGTCCATTTAAAATTGCCGCGGTCGTAAGCAGTTCCATCGGTGCGATAATTGGCATCCAGCACAACGAAATGAATACCTCGTGAATCAAAACTATAATAGGCCGACTCAGCCTGTATATTTGTATTCGTTATGTTCTCAAGAAATTGTTCTTTCGAAATACTGTCCATATCATGATTACCAAGGACGTGATATGTCGGACCTCGAAATAGCCGGAATACCTTCTCAATAGACCGAAGATGTGAAATTGTCCTTTCTTCGACTGCGGGATCGTCCTGATCTTTGAAATCACCCAGCTCTATTAAGAAATCCACCTTCTGCTCATTCATTAATTCGACACACTCGGCCATTTTTCCGACGGATTCACGATAGTAACGGCCGTCTCGTGCATCGGCGTCAGCATAGTGAGAATCCGTGACAATCCCGAAATGTGCTTTTGTCCCGGTACGATTTAGATAACTGCAGCCTGAAAGCGAAGAAGCAGAAATCCCGGCAAGAACCGAAGCCTTGAGAAAATCACGACGTGTAATAATCCATTTGTCTTTGTATAACCGATGAACCATCTTATTTCTATGGCACCTGCATCTTTACAATAGCAGCCCTGACTATCTATCTTTGTGATATCTGCTTCGCCCACTCTGCTATCAATCGAAGCTCGATTTTTAATTCATATCCTCTTCCTTCTTGAGCGGCGTCGTCCATAAATAAACCTCATGTTCCCGGTAGCTATCCTCAGGTTTGATCTTGACAACTTTATCCGGTTTTACTCCCCTCATATCGAAATCATGCGAGACAATACGCGAGCCGGGCTCGAGCTTTTCCAGTTGCGGGATAAGCTTCACATTCAAACTCGGCAGAAGATAAAGCGTAATCACATTCGCATCACTCAAATCGAGTTCGAAAACATCCGCCTGTTCAATTTTAACCAAATCTCCAATGTCGTTCGCATCAACATTTTTCCGCGATTGTTTCACCCGCTCCGGATTTATATCATAACCAACAGCTTTGCAGCCATATTTCTTCGCGGCGGCTATAACAATCCGCCCGTCTCCACAGCCCAGGTCGTAGAGCAAATCATCCTTTTTAACCTGCGCCATCTCAAGCATCTTGTCCACGACCGCCATGGGTGTCGGGACATAAAGAATGTCAGGTTCGCGAATATATTTTAGTTCCTTCTTGAGCGGTGTAGTCCACAGGTAGACCGTATGCTGTCTGTTGTCAACCTCAGAATATACTTTAACAACTTTGTCGGGCTCGACTCCCTCCATATCGAAATCATGCGAGACAATCCGCGAGCCCGGTTTGAGCTTTTCCAACTGCGGGATAAGCTTAACATTCAAATTCGGTAGCAGATAAAGTGTAATTACATTCGCATCGCTCAAATCAAGTTTAAAAACATCCGCCTGTTCTATTTTAACCAGGTTGCCGACGTTGTTTGCATCAACATTTTTCCGCGATTCTCTCACTCGATTCGGGTCTATATCATAGCCTACAGCCTTGCAGCCGTATTTTTTAGCGGCGGAAACAACTATACGCCCGTCTCCGCAGCCCAGGTCGTAAAGTAAATCATCCTTTTTAACCTGTGCCAATTCCAGCATTTTATCGACGACCTCCGGAGGTGTGGGAAGATAGAAAATGTCCGGTTCACGTATATACTTTAATTCCTTCTTGAGCGGCGTAGTCCATAAATAAACTGTGTGCTCTCCGGAACTATTGTCGGATTTCACCGTTACGACTTTGTCCGGTGTGACTCCCTTCATATCAAAATCGTGCGAAACAATCCTCGAACCGGGCTTAAGTTTTTCCAATTGCGGAATCAGCTTTACATTCAGGCTCGGAAGCAGATACAGAGTAACAACATCGGCCTTGCTCAAATCAAGAGTGAAAACGTCCGCCTGTTCTATTTTGACCAAATCACCGACATTGTTCGCATCAACATTTTTCCGCGACTGTCTGACTCGATTCGGATCTATATCGTAGCCTACGGCTCTGCAACCGTACTTTTTTGCCGCAGCAATCACTATCCGTCCATCCCCACAGCCCAGATCATAAACCAAATCACCTTTTTTGACCTGCGCCAGCTCAAGCATTTTATCAACAACTTCCGGAGGTGTTGGAAGAAAGAAAATATCCGGTTTACGTATATATTTTAATCCACCTTGTTCCTGTCCGGTATTCACTGCAACCAGAGAAGATGCAGGTTCCGCGCTGTTCAGATTCCCATTTATAAAATCAGAGGCGGCAGAATTGGTTTGCCCACCTGCTGAACAAGCCAGGCAAAAGCTCATAATAAGTGTGAAACCAATTACCTTTTTCATGCTGATCTCCTTTCAAAATCTTCCCCATTCCACATTTGTTATATAGATGTAATGCCAAATGTTCCACATGGGACATTCAACAAAAAGTCCGATTATTCTACCTTAAATGCGGTTTTAAGACCACTGTGAAATTAAATATTGTCTAAAACTTCTTGCATTCCCCGACAGGTGAGTGTACAGTGAATTTTCTAAATAAATAGGCCATATAATGGAGAGGTGGCCGAGTGGCTTAAGGCAACGGTTTGCTAAACCGTCGTAGGGGTATAAACCCCTACCGCGGGTTCGAATCCCGCCCTCTCCGGTACTTTACATGCAGGGATATAGTGCCTATAGACAAACAATCAAGTTCAATCCGTCCGTATTCATCATGGCCACAGAGATATTTATTAGGTAACCTGTTCTATAAACGGTCTTTCTATTTTAAGATATATTACTCACTGGGAACCTTTTATGCATAGCAACCTGCAAAAAAACATCATAAAATATTACAACAATATCGATAAAGTTTATATAAGCTGCACAATTGATAGCGCTGTGGTTAGTAAATGGCTTTTATAAAGAAAAAACTTTAAATATGTGCCTATAAAACACTGGTTGCGGTAAAACCGTCTCGTTAATAAATTATCGGCAAGAGAAACGGTAAAATCGCCAATAAGCAACCGATTTTACCCCTCTGTTAATGAATTTTTCTTAAATATTGCATTTAAATGGCATCAAATAGCTCAGATATAAACAGAAAGAACGTCGAGTGGGCATCTCAAATTTTCTTCAAATATGGCGATTTTATACGTTCGATCATCCACACAAAGCTCAATAACCCGGAAAAAGAAGAAAATATGTTCCAGGACTTCTTTCTTTCACTGGTTTACAAACCTATGCCTACTGACGTCCAAAACAAAAAAAGCTATATTTATCGGGCCATAATCAACGATATTACCGATTCTCGCCGTCGTTCTGAACGATATTCGACACATATTCAAAATTTTGAAAAAAAAATCGAATATACAATCAATAAATCCACTCCCGAAAACGCCTATATAAATGAAGAGCAAATATCCAAGATGCTCAGGCTAATCAAAGAACAGCTACCCGATAGCTGTTCCGAGGCGATTACTTTACGTTATATAGAAAATATGAGTATCCAGGAAGTTGCTAAAAAAATGAATGTAAAAAGTGCTTCTGTCAGTAAATATATATCGACAGGAGTGAAAAAACTTCGGCGGCTTTGGAAACGAAAATGAGGGAATTATCATGGATACGTCCTATAATAATTCAAAATGCAAGCAAGCTGAGATTTACTACTATGATTTTTTATGTAAAGAAAATATCGAACAAATTCCAAAAAATCTTATCGAACACATTGGCCAATGCCCCCACTGCCGGGAAAATATAAATCAGCTTGATACTGAAATATCAACACATAAATCCACCAGCTCCGACGGCAGGCATATTGCAATTATGGATTTACTGAATTTGCACCTGGCTTACATCGGTGATAAAGTGGATTGTTCAACGGTTAAACCCTTTCTGCCGGTTGTGTTAGACCCGAGCCTCGGGATTAGAATACCGACCCCGATAACAGTTCATCTGGACCACTGCCAGCAATGCACTCAGGATCTGAAAACCATTCAAAATCTGAATCTGACCGGTACTCAATCTTGTCTGTTCAGCCAGCTAC
>CAYVXS010000002.1:0-17332 GCA_964454885.1 uncultured Pirellulales bacterium | reverse complement strand
AACCAATGGAGGTACAGTTAGTTGCAGGCTGGCCCAGGCCGCCATACCGGCAATTTCATCGATGGTGTATAAGGATACAAATAAACAAATCCTGAAACATCTATGCACATGTAAGCATTGTCGAAAGGATTGGTACGAATACCGAGAAACAATTCGCACAAAAGACCGGCATGACAAAGAAAAACAAGCTCAGAAATGTTCTGTGTGCGACCAGCTCACAATGAGTGATATTTTCAATTATGTTGTTCCTTATGGAATCGACCCCACCCGTGAAGATAGCATATTCCGGAGCTCCATTGCCTCACATCTCCGTAATTGTACGGTGTGCTTAGCAAAAATGCAGACTTTGTACAACATTGTCTATGGCATCGTCGAAAGGACCGAATCCACAGTGGCCACAATATACCGCATTAATGAATTCTCCGAAATTCAGGAATCCGACGATTCCAACAACCTTTACGCCGGTTACCCGATAAGCGTGGAAATAGCAAACAGGGAAGATATTGATAATGAACGACCGGCTTCACCAATTCGTTCTATTACCGCGGCTCGGCGAAAGACACCTATATTGAATACGAGTCGTTTCCTGAGATCCGGTATTATAGCGGTTGCAAGTGTGCTGATAGCAGTAGCACTCTTTTTCAGGGGCTCTGTCGCAGGAGCTGTGACAATAGGCCAGGTTTACTCAGCTATTCAAAATGCAAAAAATATTTACATATTAACCTTTTCCCCGGAAAGCACAAATCCCGTGCAGGAAAAATGGATATCACGCACCCATAATATCATAATAACAAAAGCGGAGGATAAATCGGCATTGCTGGATTTAAAAAATAACCAGAGTACTATAAAAAATCTCGTTAATAATTCCATTAATATAACAGAGCTTCCCAAAGACTTTATTGCCGATGCTAAACAAAATATGAGCGGATTTTTGGGTATCATACCGTTTTACAGTATATCCGACCTCCCTGACAACGCCAAATGGAACCGTGTACCTGATAATGAGCTTGAAACTCCTGTCAATACCGAGGTTTATGATTTGACATGGATAGACAAAACCAATTCAGCTTTCCCTGTATTCTCAAAGTTTCGGTTTACGGTCGATTCACAGACATATCGACCTCTTAATATAAGATGCTACAGCAAATCAGGTGCTGACGGCCAATATGTTTTGAATGCAACAAAAAAAGTGGAATACTTAGACGACAGTGCTATGCAAGACGTTATAGAACAATTTTAGAATGAGATTCCTTTACCTGGGTACCCAGAGAGGGCTTTTATTTTTATAAGTATCTCCTGTTTTCTCTACAAATAAATTATCGGCTTTTATTCGAGCAATATGCCCCCCGGCAAATCCTATATTGACTGTCTTGCCCGGATGGCGGCCATAAACAGCGTCGTCTTCCAAACCACGCCATATATTCTTGTTTTTATTGATCCAAAGCCCGGGAATAAAAGCACGGTCTTCTATCCTGCTGCCGAGAGTTTCTGGAGAGGTATCAGTAACATGCCACCAGTTTATTACACTATAACCGCTGTCGACTATGAGTAATGTCATATCTGGATTCGATATCTCGGTACAGCTTAGAGGTTTTCCAACAAACTCGGTTTGGCTATTGCTATCCGAGCTTTTACAGATAGACTGGTTCACACCATAATTTCCACACAGCACATTATATTCCAGCTTGATATCTTTTATTTCTCTGGACGGACACCAGAGAATCGAATCTCTGCTCAAGTCCTCTCTGGAATAGTCGGTTATATAACTAAACCACCACCACCCCGCTTTATCGTACATTATATTTCCAGGGTACCCACCCATGGGTGGATAATCTATATCTAAATTAAAAGAATAGGGAAAAGCTCCATTATCACTTTCATACAAAGAAAACGCAAAAAACAACTGTTTAATATTAGAGCCACAAAGAACTGCTTTGGCGTTCTCTCTGGAATACCTAAATATAGGGACCAATATGGCTGTAAGAAGAGAAATAATACCAATAACCACGAGCAGCTCAATGAGGGTAAAGGCTCTCCGTTTCATAATGCCCTATTCTATAAAAACTTATCAATTCCGTCAATCCTAAACAGGCATTATATAAAGAGAAACAAAAATTTAGATCGGCTTTATGCCCTCATACAAAACATTTATTTACAGGCATATATATAATAACATATCCAATCCCCTGTCACAGTGCAGTACCATGGAATATAAGGATCATCAATGCAGAGCGATTTAACTTTCCTGTAATACCAACTTTCGGAACAGGTCCCACTCTCAGCGGCTTCACAACCGTATCTTTTGTAGTAATATTCATAATAACCTAAACACATTCCACCAATTTGATAACAATTGATAACACCATAATTCTGAATAAGTTTAGTACATTGATAGCCGCTGCCTCCGATGAATCGATGAAGTTGTGCATCGGCAATTTCTTTGAAATTGTCCTGCGTTTTTATCGGCTGTTTAGCTATCAAAAGAGCTGTTACATTGTTCCATTCTTTCTTAAAATGGTCGATACTAATTCGATAAAAAAATTCCCTGCTCGTAAAATCCAAAAGCCAGACATATTGTTTGTCAATGTGGTCAAGCAAAACGAAATGACTCTTCTCGGGCATATGCAGGATAGCCATGGCCCCGGCCAGGTTCTTAAGTGATTCAACATCGGCCTTAACAACCCTGCAATGCAGTCCGAGGTTTTGTGCGAATTGCTTCATTTCATATAAGCTTGTTTTTTTATCCGGTCCGACTACCAACTCAGAAAGTTGTTTATTCACAACATTTTTTTCCAATCGCCCGGCGGCATATCCCAAAGCCGATGTTGCACAGTTCTGCGATACCGCACTATCTGATGCTAAAAAAGTCATGCTCCCGGCCAAAAGCTGCTTAACATCAACATCTTTGCTATAATGGTATATCAAAGGTGAATCGGTAACAGGGGAATGAAGTGATACTATCGTATTCGAATTGAAATCCACGCTAAAGCTGCCGGTGGCCGGTGTTTCGCCGCTTATACTGGTAAACTTCCAAAAGTCACTGGCTAAAGGCTTGCCCGCCAAATCATCATACTTTTCCACCAGAATAGTCATAGGAACCCAATTACCTGAGACCAGTTTGAAATCACCATATTGTCGGGCAACAATGTAATCCTGACCTGTGAATAAACAGGAAAGCACTGCATAATTTTTATCCTTGTCCAGAACAAACAACATTTCCGTACCATCTTTGCTATTGATTGTCAGATGAATCTCCTTCCGATTATCAATATTAACTTCAACCGCGGAGGCTTCGGCCTCTGATAACTTTTCGTATGAAAAACTGCCATATCCCCAGGGAATAACACCAGCAGTCAGCGGACCATTAACAATGTGAGGAAAACTATTGGTAATATCTTCGATAGCCTGATTGGTGGACACCGAATAAATCGTGTATTTTTGGCCGTCCCAGGTAAACGTACGTTCATTGTTCCAGCTCAGGTTAAATTGCTCGGTCATATAATTACCTTCCAAATCTTTACCTGGAATTACTGAATCCGAACGTGAATTTACAATAATGTCCCAGTAAAATCTCTCTCCGTCATACTTGACGACGACACGTGAATTCATTGAATATTCGTTAGATAATCTATAACGAACATTAAACGGTATGGCCTCCAGTTTCATCTGCTGAAGTTCTTTCGTTAATTCCATTTTGGCCGAACTATTGCGATATTCTTCGATCTCCTGATTTATCTGATTGTCAATTTCAGCCTGATTTGTAGTTTTTGCCGCCCGATACTCATCGTGCACCGCTTCTATCGTTCCTGCAGATATCCATGTTTTGTTAGGTTGATCCGTCAATTTATCGAAGATTTCCAAAATCTCCCCCTTTTCCAGTGTACGTTCAGCGGAAGCAATGCCGCTTACACATAAAATGAAGCTCATAACAAATAATATAATGTGCTTTGTAAACATGATTGTACCCTTTCCATAAATTAAGATTAGTTGAAACTATTTCCACATTCGAGCTTCTTACCCAAATGCAAACACACCGTTCGTCTATCATATAAGGCGATTCTGAACTAATAATATTGATTCTTTTTCTGAGAATTTTACGAAATATATTTTTTAAATGAAAAATCGGAGAAACTTCGGATTGAATATCATAAGTTCGGTATCGATAGTATTCCGTCATTATACGTATTTTATATTGAAATTGGCTTACTATGGGTGTATCACTATCGATCAGGGAATGTTCATGCCTTACGTATCATTAACGTGCAGATTACATGAACAGCTTCTTAAATTATCATAAGTAGATATACAAAAATAAGTTAACATCTTAAATTGTGTGTTCTTATTCAAAAATAAAACATATCTAACTCCAAAAGCATTCTATTTAATAAATTCCGATGCCTGAAATAACTATCCTGTTAGCTTTTCACAAAACATGGGAACATGCATATTTTGCTCGATTCAACCAGTATTCTTGCTCGCATTTCAGATTCACCCGAGTCCCAAAAATAAGCAATTTTAAAATATTTTAAAAATTTCATGAAAAAACAATCAAGATTTATGGTTCCACAAACGCCTAATATGTGATGGTTTGTGTCTATGCTAACAATAAATAATATTACTATCAGTCAACTTCTTATTGATAAAGAACTTAGATTTAATAATACCGACTTTTTTGACAGTAGAATCCTGTATGAGAACTGATTTTTATCCGGAAACTTCTTTTTATAACCAGGCAGAATAAACAAAAGGACAACAAGAACAAATATTCGATAGATTGAACATGCGTATAAGAACACAGGAAATAATTGAATATCTCACTGATTATATCAAACAAAAAAATGATGATAACAGCATTTGGTATATTGGTATCTGTCAGGAAGCCCATGATATAGTATTTGAGGCTCTTAAGAGGACCAGCCAATTCTGGATGTATATTGAAACAGGATCACCTCAGGTTGCTAATGAAGTGTTAGACCACTTTGTTGGTAAAAAGAAGGCAAAAAGAGATATACGCAACCTGAATCCAAGCAATGTTGCCAGTGTTGTTTATGTATATAGAAAACAGCGAGCAGCTCTTACTAAAGAGTAAATTTAATAACGCTTTACCTAATAAGTAGTTACGTTTCTATGTTTTATTTTTATCGGATACAACTTCCTGCTTTTTCTCAGATTTGCTTTCGAAACGGATAGCCGTCAATAAACCGGCAATAAATCCGAACATAAATGTCAAAAAAAGCAGAAAAGCTCCCGGTAAAGAAAACTTCCAAAAAATGAAGTTCGTACTAAAGGGATGCATATTCTGTAATATTACTATCAGAGAAAGTAATAATACAATCGCTATTATAATTATCTTGTATTTTTTCATATTCATTCTTTCGATGGTTTCCTATTTTATATCTTCGAAAAAAATGGCCTTTTCCTGCTCCACACAAGCAGCGGCATATAGAAACATCGCGGCAGACCAGCTTTGCCAATCCTGTCCCTGCACCGTACCGTCCTGGGCTCTGTGCCATTCATTAAAACCAAATTCCACCTCAGCAACCCGGGATTGTTTGACAAGCTCCGCCAGCGCAATCAGCTTTTTTCTTGCAAGGATCAGTTTTCCCGCCGCCACCAACGCAGCAATATAAAACCCACAAATAAAAGGCCAAATTCCCCCGTTATGATATTCTCCCGGTTGGTTATACTTTTGATAACGCGGCATCCAGTCCGGATCTTCCGGCCTGACGTAGGGGAAAAAATTAGGAGGCAAATCTACCGCAAGGTCTTCACCCTGTCTCATAGCCTTACATTCCGTCTCTATCCAGGCAATTAAGTGATTAGCCCTCGTATGTGACGCAATTCCGGAAAGAACGGCCAGACTGTTCCCCAGCAAGTCGAAACGTTCACTTCTGAAAACCTTGTAGGACCAAAGCGCATAATAAGGCTTTGACGTTAATACCAGACCTTCGTGAACATGACGGTTCTGCCTGTCGCCCTTGACAGCGAATCTACCCATATGTTCTTTAAGCATCTCGGATTGGTCGTTTAATCCAAACAGGCGAAGGTAGATATAAACCAAAGTATTGACATACAGACCATATCCCAAAACCCATTGCTCATCGCGCCAATCGCTTGTGGGAAGCTGACTTACGATAATTCGATTCGTCGGGCTGCGATATTCCATCCAGACAAGGGCTTTTTTCGCCGCTTCCTCAAGAAAATCCGGCTCATTCATAACTTTCCTCCAAAGACCGACACCGATCAAAAACAGCGGCGTACAATCACTTGAACCCCGGTCTTCCGAGTCGTGAACCAGGGAAGAAATATGACCATAAGGCGACTGATTTTTGGCAAGAGTCTCCAGAACACGCCTGAGCGATTTTATCAGCTTCTCATTTTTCGTCGTTAATATCCCCAGAGAGCTAATCATTAAATCCCGGGTATAAGGTTCCGGATAACCCCAGCCGGCTGTTCTCGGCAAACCTCGGAACGGGCCGTGATTATTATGTAAAAGCACCTCCAAGGCCGCCTCTTTTGCCTTTTCTATCAACTCATTATTTTTATTTGCCATACTATGAAATTCCAAGGCGCCTTGAGACTATCTTAACAAATCTTTTAGCTATGACTCTATAATCAAAGTGTTCGACTACCCGTTTTCTGCCTTCTTTGCCCATTTTTTCTCGTAATTCCTGATTTTTCATCAAATCCATCAGATAATTAGCGATATCATGTACACTGGCACGGTAATCAACAATACGAGGTCTTTTGAATGTGAATCTGTGCCCGCCTTCAAAACCGGATTCATCACCAAGTACGGTTTCTCTTAATCTTATCTCCTGGGCCACATCAGCAAGATAAGCTGTCTTGCCATGAATTAAGGTATCAAGCATACCCATTGCTTTGATACCGACAACCGGCTTTTCGCAGGAATTTGCCTCAACCTGTATCATTCCGAATCCTTCTAAACGGGATGGAGCGGCATAAATATCACATGCAGCCAACAGATACGGCATAAAATTCCTGGAGACCCTGCTGGTAGCATAAACTACGTTTTTATCTATTCCCAAATGAGCGGCAAGCTGCATATCCACCAGATTCTGCTGCTCGGTCCGGGGCTGAGGCCAGACTTTACACACATATTTCCAGTCGGGAGCCTCGATATCATTAAGTGCAAGGGCCTGCATGACTTCCTGAGAACCCTTTGAAGCTGCATCTCCCCCCACAGTCATTATCATGATCTGTTCAGGAGATACCCCCAGGGCCTCCCTTACAGTTGAGACCTTCGGATCGGTTTTTTCACGGGGCAAAAACGAATCCGTATCACAACCGACGTGGAGCACCTCAATATTTTTGCCACTTAATCCATCGCGCATATAAACTTTTTTGACCCAGTTGGAAGTGACCAGAATTAAAGGTAAATCTTCGAGTATCTCCCGATAGTTTGCCAGATAGCCGTCGGCTACGAGCCAGGGTATCGGAATTACGCCATAACGCTTCGGGTGTAAAACCAAATGCGGCGTATGGCCCCAATAACCCACCCCGACAACTACATCCGGCTCAAACCAACGATAGTACCATTCCTTCTCCTGGGCGGATTCGAAGTTGACCGAATATACCTCAATACCCAACTCTTCCAGTCCCCTGTGCAGCAAATGCCCCTGAGTGGCAAGACCTGCCGGCGAAGGCGGATAATCATATAACACTAACACTTTCATTTTCCTTGTCTCCCTTTCATATGCCTATGATGCCGGTTTAAAGCACCAAAACGCTTCCCGTCGCGGCGTCGTCTCGGCTTCAAAACTGTCCTGGGCGAAACCGTAAACCTCGGTTATGATTTTATATTTTTGCTGCCATATCTGCTCCGGCAGTTCTACCGGATAATCCGCATCTCTAACAGCCCTCGGCAGATATTTTTTATTTCCATCATCATACGCGAAAGACCAGATTTGACCGGCATGAAATTTACCCGACCTCCCAAGATTAAATACCGCCTTGGCCGTCTCCTCGTGTCTAAGGTGCCGCGTATATTCCCCCCACGTGCTGTGAGTAATAATAAGATCGAATCTCTCCGATGGCAATAGTTCAAGAATCGTCTTTTGTACCAGCTTAAAATCAAGCGGCGTCTGCTCCGGACCATCGTCCAAATCTCCCATGGCACCTTTGGCATTATACTGTTCAAGAGCCTTGAAAAATTTGGCCGCCCTGTCCGGGTCACTTTTCCTGCACATCGTAATAATAGTCCACTCGGCATCCGGATGCAGAAGCAGCGTACCCCCCGCCCAGAGAGTCTCATCATCAGGATGCGCAACGATAACAGCGCATTTACTACCTGTTTTTATTGTAAGATGTTCTTTCAATGTTTTCACCTCCAATGAGATTCATCACCGGGACATTTAATTATATAATCGATCAACTCATTGAAACCGGCGGTCGCCAGACATAAACGCGAATCGGCGGCCCCGTAATATATTAATATTTTATCATCTTTCTTAATCCATCCACAAGGGAAGACAACGTCATCGACGTCCCCCTCCCGTTCATAGTGCGCCTTTGGACCGAAAATCCATTCATCGGTACGCCTAATTACTTTAGTCGGATCTTTAAGGTCCAGCAACGCAAGTCCCAATCGGTAAATGGATCCGGACGCGGTCGTTCGAACACCATGATAAAGGATAAGCCAGCCTTCCTTCGTCTCCATAGGCGGTGCACATAATCCGATTTTATTCGCATCCCACCAGCCGCCGCTTCTGGCCTGTATTATTTCCAGATGTTGTCCCCAGTGTTTCAGGTCCGGTGAAAAAGACAGCCATATATGGGCACCGAGTAAAGATGACCTCGGAACAGGCCTATGGATCATTGCCCAGCGGCCGCCGAATTTTACCGGAAACAAAGCTGCATCTTTATCCTCAGGCGGCATTACAGGCCCCAAACGTTCGAACGACATGAAATCCTTCGTCATAGCAAGACTGACAAGCGGGCCGCCCTTCGAATAGGCCGTATAACAAATCGCCCACTTGTTCATTTCCTCGATCCAGGTTATCCGCGGGTCTTCTATTCCCCAGATTTCCTCCGGATACTTTTCAGGCTCAGGCATTAAAGTGGGTCCATCGTCTATTTGCCAGTCATCGATTCCTTTGTCGCTTCTTGCCGCGGTCAGATGCGAAATACCTCTATAATCCTCAACCCGCGCCAGTAACAGCACTTTGCCATCTACTTCCGCTGCAGCGGCATTAAATACGGAGTTCGCCCTGTATGGCCAGTCTTCGACCGAAAGGATTGGATTATCAGGGTGTCTCTTAAAAAGTTCATAATTTATATTGCGGCCCATAACAAAACTCCTTCTTCAATTCTCACTTTCCTTTCCTGAAAGGCCTGAACAAGAACTCGAATGTTGCATTATGCCAGCTCTTCCTTAAAGGAAATATTCCTTCCTCAACAAAACCAATATCTTCTATGGTATAGAATGCTTTCGAATTGAACTTTTTCACAAGCTCAATCACTTTGGGAATCTCTTTCCTTGGCACAATCGTGAAAATAATTTTTACATTTCCATGAACACCCTGGCCGTCTATGCTTGTTACTCCATATTCGGCCGAACTAAGTGACTGCACAAGCTCATCGGCATCCTTTTGAGTTACCACTCTAAGCAGCACAATTCCCAATGATAGCTTTTCTGCAATCATAATCCCGACATAGTTGCCCGTCGCAAATCCACCGGCGTATGCTATATAACAAGCGGGATTTGTTAAGTTCGCCATGATCTGGCCGATAGCAAGAAGCCAGATTATTATCTCGAAAAAACCGACAACAGGCGCCAGATATTTCAAACCTTTCGAGACGAATATCACACGAACCGTACCAAGAGAAACATCAAGCACTCTGGCAATGAATATAAGAGCCGGCAAAATCACCCATGTATAAGAACTAAAAGCCAACATTATTTATCATCCTTTTCTCACATTGCTGTTCATCAAGCTTCACATCCCTGACTGCGGAGTCTTTCCAGTTTTCCGAATGCGATGAGCCCGTCTCCCTTGAGGATTTTTCTATTCGCCGAAGGATTAGGAATGGTTTCTTCGCCGCGAATGATTGCCAGAACGGTAATATCATTTTTGCGCAAATCGGACTCGGCGAGAGTCTTGTCAATAATCGGATTGCCTTCGCAAACTTCTATCCTTGAGATACCGTACCCACCGGTCAACATCAGTAATTCCTCGAATGAGACAGGTTTCAGAAGCTCCTGCTTGATAATCTTCCTTCTCAAATACCTGGTCAGCTTTCCCGTGATTGTTCTGTTAGTTAAAACCTTATAGACCAAAAACAAAGCAATTGCCAGAATAGCCAAATTTATCGGCGCATTAAGAAATTTTTCCTCAAACCAGGGTAGTAAGTTATGCTCAGGATTTAAGGCACCGACCGCCGAGGCGATTAAGGTAACCATACCGGCATTTCCCAAAATCATTAAAATCGTAGCGATTTGGCGCCTGCGTTTATCGCTGGTTATTAACTCTGCTTCTTTCGTCGTAAAACCGGTCCCGCTAAAACAGGACAATGCCTGAAACTTGGCCAAAGACCATTCAAGCCCCGTAATCTGAAAAGCTATCGCTCCTATCCTTACTATAATCCAGGATACAACCAGTGCTGCGATTAAAACAAACACATAGACCATAATATAAATCCTCGAAAATACTCACCTTATGCCAGATTATTTATTCACAGCCATTTTTTCTTCTTAAAATAGAAAAGCATACCACCGGTTACTATAACCATAACAACCCAGACTCCGAAGTAGCCATAACGCCATTTTAACTCCGGCATATTCTTAAAATTCATTCCGTAAACACCGGCAATGAAGGTCAGAGGTATAAATATCGTGGCAATAATTGTCAAGACTTTCATTACCGCATTCATCCGGTTACTGATGCTGGATAAATAAATATCGAGCATTCCTGAGACCATATCCCGGAAACTTTCCACCGTATCGATAACCTGTATCGTATGGTCATATACATCCCGTAGATAAACGTTGGTGGTATCCCGGATTAAATCCGATTCACTACGTTCGAGACCACTAATCAGTTCTCTCAAAGGCCATACGGATTTCCTCAAACCAACCATTTCCCTTTTCATATTGTGTATCAGCTGAAGCGTTTTCTCAGTCGTGTCGCTTACCAGCTCATCTTCCATCAATTCAATTTTTTCCCCTAATTTTTCCATTATCAGGAAATAACCGTCAACAATCGCATCCAACAAGGAATACATAAGATAATCCGAGCCCATTTTTCTTATCTTACCTTTGGAATTCCTGATTCTTTCCCGTATTTGTTCAAATACATCTCCGATATTTTCCTGGAAAGATATGACATAGTTCGGCCCGAGAACCAGGCTGACCTGCTCGGATATGACGGTCTGGCTTTCATCATCGAAACGAAGCATCATTAAAACGATATAAATATAGTTTTCGAGGTCCTCGAATTTCGGACGCTGGCCCGTGTGCAGTATATCCTCGAGAACAAGGGGATGAAAATCATACTGTTTGCCTATCCTTTCTATAATCTCGACATCATGCAGGCCGTCAATATTGATCCACGTTACTGTAGGTGTCTTTTTAAATTCGAAACAATCTTCAATTTTTGCAACCTGCTTTTCCTGGAAGCTGTTTTCGTCATAATCCATGACTGTAATCCTGACCGACTTCAGTTTCCTTTCGCCGATATGGATCAGCGTGCCCGGAGGCAGTCCCGCTTTTTTGTAGAGTCTTTTAACCTGTTTTTTCTTTCCCATCTGGAATTATCCCCTTTGTGATCTGTCTGACCAATGATATTGGAAAGCTAACCATTTGTCTGAGTCCCTCAACCGAAGACAGGATTCTAACTTGAGTTCTTACCTCATTAAAAAGCTCCTGGGCAACAATCTTTTCCTCTACCTCCCCGGCCTCTTTAACCATAGCTAATCTGTGAATGGCATATAGTCCAATTAAAAAGGCCAGGGCAAAAAAGAAATCCCACTGTTGAAGATTTAAAGTCGCCAGAGAAAATTCTCCAGTCGGGCTTTTGTAATTGAGGTTCCAGGCCAATTCTCTTCCCGCAAAAAAGTCCGCAAATTTTCCACCTAATACGGGTGCAATACCGGCGGCAATTGAGTTGGCTATCGTATTAGTCGCTAGATATACAGTGGCCTGCCCTTTCGGAGCCAGTTTCAAACTAATATTACCCGAAGCAAGAGACACACCGGCCGACGAAAGCCCCATGACAATGTGGATGATTATCAGCAAAGGAATTGTCAAAAAATACTTTTCCGGCATTGTAGTAAAAGTCCAGGCCAAAATTGAAATGATGAATAACGGGCCAGTGATTGCCAGTACCGATTTATTGCTGAAACGATCAGTAAATCTGCCCCAGATTTTCAGAAACAGAAAATTCATCACCTGGCTGACTATAGAAAGCCCTATGATAAAAGACATGCTTAAACCAAGTCGCTTGAGCATATAAACCATAAAGAAAGGACTCGCCAGATTGACGGCAAAATTCCAGGAACACATAAAGGCTATCAATTTCCTGAAATTTTCATCCTTAAACGGCAGCAAAAGCAACTTGAAGATACCGGCTCCTTTCTGAACCGGAGGCATTCGTACTTCCGGCGTCTTCGCCAGGAAATAAATCCCAAGGATACCAACGGCAAAACCAATAAAAAATAAAATCGAATAACCGGCCAGTTCCTGAGAGGCAAACTGCTTTTTCCAGAAGTCCAGATACAATGCAGCAACTATACTCAGAGCTATCCCGACGCCGGTGGCAATCCGCATCCTTTTCGAAAAGAACGAACCCATGATATTTTCCGGAATAAGGTCTCTCATCCAGGAGTTCCAGCTACAACCCGAAACCGCTCCGAAGGCCGAAACCACCGCAAGCAAAACCAATAAAATTGTAATAGCAATCTTTGCCGGAAATATAAAAGGACTCAAAGCAATAACAAGCCAGCAAATTCTGCTCAAAGCCGCCGTCACGACCGTAATCATTCGTCTGTTTCGTATCTTCTCGACAATAAATATCGAAGGCAGCTGGAGCAACTGCGCCAAAGGGCCGATTGCCGCCAATAATCCTATAACCAGATTCGAGGCTCCGAGCTTGACGGCAAAGGCAACGAGAAAGGCCCCGCCCGTCAATATTCCCATCGCCTGGGAGGCAACGCCGTCTTTGATAACATTCTTCAGTGCGGACTGGACCTGGCTTTCGTCAAGTGTTTCATCCGTTTTGAACAACATCCCTGAACTCCGTTTCAAAAACCCGAGAAACCTAATCACGCATGTTACCGTACGCCGTATATAAAATTTGCCGGCTCATTTTTACAGGAGCACACATTTTTAATTTTTTGGCAGCCTCAACTTTTTTCTTATCAAGAGGTAGGTTACAAAAAGACAAAAAACCAACACTATTAGTATTGCGATATTTATTGTCAAACGAGTTGCCAGAGAATTCATCTGTGCAATAATTTGTTCAGTTCGTGCCGGAAGCTTTTCGCTGAGAAGCTTGATTTCGTTCGCCGCTTCTTTGACGGCCTGAGCGGTTTCCTTCAAATCCGTTTTTTGAGCCGGTTCGGTACTAATTTGATTCGCCTGCGGCTTAATTCGCCTTATAGCATCATCGGTCGCCCGTGCGGCTTCGGTCCAACTGACAAGAGCTGAGTTTACATCCTGAGCGGTTTGCGAAAACACAGTTGCCGTTTGCTCTGCGGCGTTAAAAAGCTCCTGCAACTGTGCTGCGGTTTCGTTGACCTGTTGAAGAGTCTGGCGAACCTGATCCTGACTTTGGTCCGATTCTTCAAGAGAAGCTGAAAACTTTTCTGTCGTGGCGGCCAACCTTGTGCTGCTGTCGGATATTTTCTGCAGGCTGCTTAGAAATTTTTTGGTCATGTCGGTTTCTTCGAGATCGTATAACAACAGCAAAAGCTGCCAGCGGGATGACTCTGGCAATTCCTGTACAACATCGGTCAGCCGCCGGGTTGTATTTGAAAAGTCATAGATTGCTTCCGGCGTACGGTCAACTCCTTCAAGAGCACGCACAGGTGAAAGAGGAATGCTAAGGACGGATTCGAACAAACCCGGCTGGTCCTTCTTGACCTGCGTCGAATACATCAAAGTTTTGCTGAAACCGCTCTGGATAGGATTGGCTAAGGCCAGAGTACGTAACCCGACAGCAGTCTGGTTAAAAAGCTCTTCTGATAACACTCCCTTCGCAATATCCTGAATTTGAGCTTCGAGCTCTTTCGCCGTAGCCAGCGCGACAGGCTGGAATTTCCCGAAGATATTGGCCGCATCTCCCGTCTCGATATAGTTAGTTAACCGTATGCAAAGCAACCAGCTATCGACTAAAACAACCATCGGCTGCTGTTGCTCAAGAATGTTATGCAATGCAGGTATGGCACGACTCCGCCATAAAAGCGTCATTTTCATTACTTTCGGATCACCGGACAAACGGTCGATTTCTGCGGCGGCCGCTTTTGTCCTGCTGGTAAACACCTCATCAAATTCATCAAGCTGGCCTTGCAGTACATCCACCGAGACATTAGACCGGGCTAATGTCCCCTTATGCTGAAATAGCGTTAATTTCCTGCTGGTACAACTGCACAGTGAAATCATCAACAAACAAATCGGCGGCAATACTAAAAATTTTGTCGAAGGTTTAATATATCTCGATCGCCGAGATATTAAGTTATCAACTTGATCAACCACGTTAAATCACCTTTCGCGAAAATGATTCCTTCTTATGAATTTTTACATTACTTTTGCTCGCCCTATTCTTCCCAAACCCCCCAGGCTTGCGCCCGATCGGAATAAACCACTTCTACCTGTAATCGGCGTAATTCTAATAATCACAATTTTAGAAATTATCTGAGAACAGGTAATATTCAATACACGAAAAATGAAAACTTTTCAAGCGCTAATCGCTTAATGATGAACATGATTCCTGCCGGAATACAAAAGCGGACAATTCACACAAAAGGTAAAACAAAACCGGTATATAAATACCCGACGTACTGAACCGAAGCCGATACTCATCCGTCGTGGAAAGAAAATGATGCCAATTCAATCCACCCTGATACCCTGCTGCTCCAGCCAGTGTTTCAATTCCCCCATCTCATTGTTAAAAATCTCGTTATCGTAGTCCTCTTCGAGCTTGCTGATATTACTTGCCAATTCCGGCTGTTCCTGCACGGCCTCGGTCAACTTTTTTTCGAATTCATCGCTGATAACCTGCAGGTCCCCAAGCTCCACATCCACATCCAACATCCCGACCAGCCGTCTTGTGACTGCCGTGATGCACTTGGGATTATTGCCCTGAACGTAAACCGGGACTTGTGCCACGAGACTAACCATACTCAAACTCCTGCGTACGGAACGGGCGGT
The DNA here is from genome assembly GCA_964454885.1 of uncultured Pirellulales bacterium. Lineage (GTDB taxonomy): Bacteria > Planctomycetota > Phycisphaerae > Sedimentisphaerales > Anaerobacaceae > JAFGPS01. Next base: position 1,944 of record CAYVXS010000002.1, on the reverse strand, counting down.
CAAATGAGTGACAACACTTGCCGGTCCTTCATAGTTGGAAAAACTAACACCGTAATGCCGGAAAGTCTCCTTAAGCTTCGGACTCGAAACCGAGCAGAACAATCGCGGCTCACGCGTGTGGGGCACAAGACCGGCCACGCTGCCGATAAAATATATCATTTTCACACCAAACTCGCCACAGAGGGAAAATATACAGTCGGAATATTCCTCCCATCGCAAATTCGGTTCTTTGCCTAAAAACAGTATAAGCTCGTCCTGCTCGCTGTAGTAAAAAGTATTCGCCGGAGTATTATAAGAATAAATTTCCCCGTCTTTTATCTTTGCATGTGGCCGGAACAACGCGGTTACATCCATTGAGCCGGGAAAACTATAGATATAAAATCCGTTCGGATCAATCTCGGCAAGTTTCTTCGCCTCAAGCTTATCAATAAGGCATTGGACCGTCCCCGTAGAGACGTCCCCACCATCCATCCAACCGGAGAAACCCATTAAAAGTCGGGGGCTATTTAGAGTTGGTCTTTTGTATATTTTCAGCTTTTCTGACGCCATATAAACTCCTCATTTTCAAAGCAGAAAACACCTTTTACTACATATCGGCTGATAAATCCAGATATGTTTTGTCATTCTCCTGAAAAAAATCCGGGCTATTCATCGCGGCGAAGTTATACGAAGCCGGGTTTACCCCGGTCAAGCTTGTGCCATAGGTAGTTTGACGAAACCGAGCATGTTCAATTTTTTCCTTCTGTTTTCTGTCTTCTGCCGTTAAGAACCTGTCCTGCTCTTGGCCATGAGCTCGGGCCGAATGGAGCTTGTCGAAGGATTGGCTTTGTTTTTCTACCGACAAAATGTCCGAAATCGCCATTTTTTTCGTAATCTTTTTATTTCAAAGAACTTATGCTAAATTACCTATTTTAACATTGGCTTTGTTTTTTCAAAATTGGTCGATTTGTAGAACATACTCTTCATATGTCGAATCGTTTCTTTATTAAACCCGCCAATAAATTGACGAGCTAAATATGGAATGTGTGCGTTGTTTTGCCTTTTCCCTTTTTACTTTCTTTTCCTGTCCGCCATACGCTATCCGCTATCTTTTATCCACTACCCCCTAAACCCTATCCCCTATTTATTGTACCCAACAACCGCCGTAACGCAATCAAAAACGGTATTTTTAAGCGAAAATGTCCATGACTTTTCCCCCGCTGGATAGTTCTGCTCTGTTAAACTTCGGGAGCATACTGCGTCTGTTCGTTTAGATCAAGGGCAGGAATTAATACACACAAGACATACTTCGGCCGAACTCTCCAGCCCAGCCTCTTTGAAACTGTTTTTTAGAACTCATACGTAGAAGTACTATGTACGGGTTAGTTTATTTCTCTACGTTATTTATTCGGAATGAATGATCACATATTCCTGGGATTTTAATTATACCTCAATAACAAGTACCCTGGCGGAAAGGAAGGACTATTGACCTGATAGAATACAATGATATTTTTAATTCTTTTTTCAGAATTCTGTAAAAAATACCGTTAATTTATGATAATACATCCCGTAATAATATAAATAACCAACCAGATGCATAGAGCCTATATTTCTCACTGGGTAATATATATTTTGATTATAGTTATCTATCAATCCAATGTTTAGTATCCTAACACTTATCCTTCGAGGGAACCGTCCATGTTTCGTTAGCCGGATTCTTCAACTCTACTCTATTGTTGTTGCTTTCTCTAATAATGCATACAATTTAAATCCTAATTTTAAAAAATCTCAAAGTAATGAAATCACAATATTCATAAAAATATTAAATGACAACAATATCGATTGTCAGGGAAGGTAGTCTTTCAATGGCTCACAGAAATCTCGTTTCATTTCGCATAACGAATAAGTGCGTTCACATTCTTATCATCAGCAATACAATCGCTTGTAAAAAAACATATAAATAGT
>CAYVXS010000001.1:25613-29800 GCA_964454885.1 uncultured Pirellulales bacterium | reverse complement strand
CTCGGGCAAATCTGTGCCGTCAACGAAGTAAGGATTCACACGGTTGGCGGTGGTGTTGCTTCGGTGGAATTTCCCGAATTTGTCGCAATATTGTTAAGCGATGATGAACGACTGTTCAAATTTGTCGGCCTGATAGACGACAGGGACCATGCGAATGTTCAAGGCTATGGCTATCGAGGTGTCTCTCGTACTCTTACGGCAGGGGACATTAATGCCGCGGGACGGTATGTTAAGGTGGTGATGAGACCGAAAGGAATGACTCTTTTTACCGATGAAGTGGAAGTATTAGGTGAGCCGCTTTCTGCTGCGGGAAGTTATCAATTAAGGGACAATCTTGAAGTATTTTCCTCGGATGAGGAATTGTTGAGCAGGATCGATGATTATTTACAGTTGCAGGAAAGCGTCAAAATTGCGTCGAAAGCTGTTAAAGAGACCCGACGGAAGTTTTTAGGCCAAGCACAAATAGAGAATCTTTCTGAGCCGGAGGAGTCTTCGCAGGAAATCAACTTTCCTAAGGACAGGATATATTCGCCCGGTGAGATTCGGGAGAAAAAAACAAAAACAGGAAAAATAAAAGCCGGGATTTATAAAATCGAGTACGGTAAACCGTTCATATGCCTGCCGGCAAATCCGATGGATATTGTATTTGAAAAGGAAATGCTCCGTCAAAAAAGTCCCGGCCAAATCAACGTGCAAATGTGGCAGAACGAATACGAATCGGCTGCATTTAACATTGTGAGCTGTTCCGATGAGCCGTTGAAAATGGCCGTCACTATTTCTTCGTTGAAAGGATCTTCCGGACAGCTTATAGATAGCGACAAAACGTTCACTGTCAGAAGAGCGGTTTATGTAAAGGCAAGTGAAATTGGTTCGATAGCCGATGCCCTTGTCCTGCAAAATAGGCGCCCATTTACTTTGGCCCCGGGTGAAGTGAATCAAATATGGCTGACTATATTCAATCCAACGTTGGCTTCCGGCAGCTATAAGGGAAATATTTCTGTTTCTGCAACGACTGAAAGGGGAGAAAAACTCCCGCCGGAAACTTTCCCGATATCTGTAAAAGTTGATAAAAACAAGTTCCCCGACAAAGTTGCTCTCAAAACCTGTAACTGGGCTTATTACGAAGTTGCTTCTGCCTCCGAGATGGCCGAAGACCTTCGTAGCCATCATATAAATGTTTATGTTATCCCCGCCCAGGATTTGCCTTTTTTAAGATTTTTTTCCGATGCGCCTGGGATTATCAGGGAACCGGATTACACGAGATTAGACACAGTTCTTATGCAGTATAATTTTGCCGATACGTTTTTAATTGGTTTGAATTTTAGTGTCGCGGAAAAGGATTTCGGCCGGTTCGGGGACGTCGAATGGATGACACCCGCCTGGAAAGAGGTTTTTACCTCGTGGCTGGAAGAATTGGTCAGGCATTTGAGAAACCGGGGGATCGGCTATGACAGATTTGTGTTGTACCCATTCGACGAAACTATCGGTGACGATTATTATAAATTAGCAAAACTGGTTAAACAAACAGACCTGAAAATAAGATTATATGCCAACTCGTTTGGTAAAGGCCCGAAAGAATTTATGCGATTTCGCGAGCTAATCGATGTGTGGTGCCTTCAGGATAGTTACTGTATTCGGTATCCCGAATGGTTCGAAACGATCAAAGGTTTCGGAAAAGAGCTATGGACGTACGAATGTTTGAGGCCCATGAAGGCAAAAGAGCCGTATTCTTATTACCGCCTGTTGCCGTGGCGTGCTTTCAAACGAGGCCAGACTGGGGCGGGATTCTGGATTTATTATTACGGGCTCGGGTTTGAGCCCGGCGCGGTCCCCTGGAATGACACGCTCAGACCCCACGGTTTTTCCGGCGTTGTTTATGGAGCTAAAGCAAGTCCTGTTCCGCTAAACGGTGAGAATATTATTCCTTCCCGGCGATGGGAAGCATGGCGGGAGGGTGTCGAGGATTATGAATATCTGTTCGAATTGCAGCGGGCGATTGACAAAATAAAAGCGAAAGATCCCCAAACGGCGGCGGATGCACAGCGAATCCTCGATGAACAGGTGGATCGCGTGCTGACCAATCAGAAAGACAGCAGCGTTGTATATACGGCCAGAGAAATATTGTCCGGGACGTTGCAGTTATTGACCGCCGAGACTAATTGAATGAAATTATTTTATGTTTTTATCCTTGCATTGGTTTTTACCGGTGTGAATCCTGTATCTGGACAGTGTCGTATAAGCGAATCCGCACGTCTTGTCGCCGATGACGGTACCGAAGGTGACTATTTCGGATACTCCGTAGATATGTCGGCTGAGAGGGCAGTGGTCGGGGCTTACCGTAACGACGATAATGGTTCCAATTCCGGCTCTGTGTACGTGTATCGACTCGATGGTGGCAACTGGATTCAGGAGGCGAAACTGTCGGCCTCTGACGGTGAAATGAATGACTGGTTCGGCTGGTCAGTAGCAATCTCCGGAGATACTATTGTTGCCGGCGCTACCGGTGACAGAGATGCCGGTGACTGGACCGGCTCGGTATATATCTTTCACTACGATGGAACAAACTGGAACGAACAGGCCAAGCTGTTAGCCGACGGCACCGGGTACTATTGGGAAGAGTTCGGTTTCGACGTGGCAATATCGGCCGACAGCAATACTGTATTAATTGGGGCAAACAAAGCAAACGATAACGGCTATAAGTCCGGAGCGGCTTATATATTTCGCTATGACGGCTCTGACTGGGTCCAGCAGGCAAAACTATTGGCTTCCGACGGTGTGGAATTGGCCACTTTCGGAAACAATGTGGCAATCTCTGAAAATGACAACGCAGCTTTTATCGGGGCGCCGGGAAGAGATACTTCCGGCTACACTGCCGGTTCTGTATATGTATTCGAGTTCGAGGGTGGACAATGGCTCGAAAGGCGGAAACTTGTCGCCTCCGATGCCACACATGGAGACCACTTTGGTCACAGTCTGGCTCTTTACGGTGAGACTTTGGTAATTGGAGCATACGGCGACGACGATGCGGAACCGAATGACCTTTATTGTAATTCCGGTTCGACATATATTTTCAACTATGACGGCACGAACTGGATCGAGCGGGCAAAGCTTGAATTGCCCGGCGGCCGGTGCCGAAATCAATTTGGCTGGGCGGTGGACGTTTTCGATAATACCATAGTAGTCGGTGCGCCCGACGGGCATTGGGAAACAACTTACGGACCGGGCTCTGCTTATGTATTCGGCTTCGATGGATTAAACTGGGTTGCGAAAGCCCGACTCGTTAGTTCCAATGTTGTTTTCGGTGACCACTTCGGCTGGTCTGTGGCCGTTTTTGGTGGGAAGTTTTTGGTTGGGGCGGAGTTGAATGATGCGCGTGGTCCCGATTCCGGAGCTGCATACATATTTATCGTTGATATATGTCCTGGCGACTTTGATGGTGATGGTGACGTTGATTTAGCGGATTTGGTTTCATTGGCCTGCGCCTGGTTGAGTGTCCCCGGGAATCCCGAATGGAATCCCAAATATGATATAGGCCGAGGTGCCGATGGTATTATCAACATGTCTGACCTTGCCGTATTAGCCGAGAACTGGCTGGTTATTTATCGATGATTATTTTCCGGATGATGTGGGATTCGTATAGGTAAAGGTTGTCGTATTTATGGTGTCACTTCGTAAACGAGTTATGATGAATGCCGGGTCGAACTGGGCCGGAATGTTTGTCGCCGCGTCGGTTTCGATTGTTCTGGTTCGTATTATGTTGAGAACTCTCGGTTTTGACGCTTTCGGCGTATGGGCTTTACTCACGTCCGGTTTGCGATATCCGATGATTTTTGAGACCGCGTTTTCACTGTCGACTAATCGTTTTGTCGCTTTTTATCGCAATGATTCAGAGCAATTGAGCCGGTTTGTTTCGGCCTCTTTTATCGTACTGCTGACTTTGGCGATTTTGACAATAGCGGGGGCGGTAATTTTGTCGTTTTATATTTCCGGTATATTTAATGCGATTACCGACAACCTGGCCCCGGATGCCCGGGTGACATGCATTCTGGTCGGTGTAACACTGGCCCTGAAAATGGTGGAAGCGACTTTCAGCGGCACTTTGAGGGGTTATCAATTCGACACACGGGTTAATGCCGTACAGATTTTCTCCAATCTACTCAGGGCGATTTTGACTGTTGGAATTCTCA
>CAYVXS010000001.1:22285-25603 GCA_964454885.1 uncultured Pirellulales bacterium | reverse complement strand
CATGGAAAAGTATTATCGCCGTCCAGTTGGCATTCGGTGTATCCGCATTAATATCTCTGGTTTTGATGTTTATTGTTTCAAAAAAATCTGTCCCCGGTTTTAAGATTAGTATCTTTAAGATTCGAAAGGATACAATAAGCGAGCTTTTCCGATACACCGGACACGCGACAGGTCGTTCGGGCAGTATGATTTTTATGTTCAGCACGTTAGCTCTGCTTGTAGGCAAGGTAGGCAGCGCCCAGGACGTGGCGGTTTACGATGTGGCCACCCGGATTCCTAATTTTACCCGTGGGCTTATCGCAGGGGCGCAAAATGTTTTCCTTCCCGTAGTGACAAGCCTTTTTGCAGCCGGACATATCGAAAAAATGAAAGCTGTGGTCAGGAAGGGTACTCATATCAGTTGTGTTATGACCTGTGTTTTAGTGCTGCTGCTTATCATTTATGCCAGAGAAATATTCGTGTTCTGGCTGAAAGACGCTATTGTGTCGGATATGGTCCTTGTCATGCGATTGTTAATGTTGTCTGAAATCGCCCGGGGATTTTTCGGAATATGGCTCCCGTCGCTGGTAGGCATGGGACATCTCAGGAGCCTGACCATTGCGGCGATGACAAGCGCGATCGGCGCGATTGTAATAGAGGTGATTCTTTTGACCGGTTTCGTGTCTATTCCCGTGGCACCGGCTGTGGCTATGATTATTGCATTGTGGTCGTATATGGGCATTTGGCTGCCTTTCTATGGTTTACGAAAATCCGGTATCGGCCTTTACGAATACTTCAAAGGCAGCTTGTTGGGGCCTTTGGCGGCAAGTGTAGTTTCAATCGGGGCATTGTTGGTTTTCAATTATATTGTACCGACGGAACATATTTACTGGGCGATATTGTTTGTTTTATCCGGCTTAATTGTATTGACTTGTTTTACGATTATCGCACTGCGTTCGGAGGCGGCCGAATTGCTTGATGTATTCCGAAGTCGATTTAATAAAAGACGGTAAAATCTTATATGAATGTTCTTATTATCAATCAGTGTTCCACGAATAAAGGTGACAGGGCGGTTCTGTATTTTGTGCTCAGGCAGCTTAAGGCCTGTGGTATCGAACATGTCACGGTCTCGGCGTCTCATCCTGAATATTGGCTGGACAGGCCTGATTTTCCTGAGATGGCTGTGCGGGTGATTCCCTGGGGATGGGATGTTTCCCGTAAAAAGAACGCAACTTTAATCGGGAAGGTTTTTCACCTGTTCTGGAAGGTGAAACTGCCGAGAAGGATTCATTTCCCGCTGGTGCGCAGTGCCCTGGTTATGGGAAGGCGACCGTGGTATTTGAAATTTCTTGTTAACAGGGAATTCCTGAAGGCCGTTAAAGAAGCCGATTTGGTTATCAGTACCGGCGGGCATCATTTGACGACTATAATCGCCGGGAGTATAAGAACACCGCAGATATTCGATATGGCGATAGCGTTGCTGTACGACAAGCCGCTGCTGTTATGGTCGCAGTCTGTCGGGACATTTGACTTCCAGTCACCGGCGAACAAAACAATGATCCAAAAAATCCTGTCTGGTGCCGGAAAAATATTCATCCGTGATGAAGCCTCAGAAGAGCAAATACAAAAGTTAGGAGTCTCTCTTGGGCACGTATCGAAAACGCGCGAGTCTGTTTTCGGATTGTACGATGTCGTTCAATCACGAACCAAACCGAGCGACCGACAGAATACTCTGGGTGTCTCCGTCTGGACGGGAAATAAAAAGGCCGCATCGGCGTGGGAGCATTACGTTCGATCGTTTGCCGAATTTGTTGACCATGCGATTGGGACCGGCGGATATAAAGTGCGTTTTTTCCCGATGGAAATGCAGGGAGCGGACCGTCCCTGTATCGATGATATTATTAAGCTTGTCGATAAAAAAGAAAGTTGCGAGATTGTCAAAGGTTTCCCGGGGACTGTCGAGCATATTAATGCAATTGCACAATGCAAAGTGTTCGTGGGGCACAAGACCCACTCGCAAATCTTTTCTTTAGTAGCGGCAACGCCTTTGATAGCGGTCGCATACCACAGGAAGACCGAGGACTTCATGGCCCAGTTCGGTCTTGAGGATTATTGTATCATCGATGCGCAGCTTAGCTGCGAAAAGTTAGTGGAATTGTTCGAGAAGATTAGCGACAATTTTGATGCTGTAAGTTGGAAACAGCAGGAAATTGCCCTTGGGATGCACAAACAGGTCGAGACAGATTTTAAGCGAATGATCGATGATTATCGCCGCTCCGGCTGAGCCGCCGGGGTAAAATACCGGCAGTTACTATGTTTTATCCTGTAACCACTGCCTTTTATTTCCGATATTGATTTTGTGTATATTCGGGCTATAAGTTTATTCGGACGTTTACTTGTAAGGTAATTTTATGGCGACATTCGTTGCGATACTTTGTGTTATAACCGTCGCATGTTGTGTGCCGTTAGCGGTTCTCAAGCCCAAGTGGGTCTTTTACATATTCCTGGTGGTAGCCACATTCAACAGCATCCTTGCGGGCTATATCAATCGGGCGGGCAATCTCGGTCTGCCATTGACCTGGGCGCCGGCTGATTTTATTGCCTGGCTGACTCTTTTTGCCGCTCTTTTTGTACACCGGGAAAAATATTTCCGCTCCGGAATAATTAAAAAGTGCATCGTAATCCTGGCATTAATAAGTGCCTTGTCATTAATACAGGGTATGCTTATGTATCCTCGTGATGCGCTTACACATTCCAGGGTGGTGCATTTTGCCGCAGTCGCCATATTTTCGCTGCGATACTTCACGGACTATTCCCGGGTAAAGGGATTCTTCAAATTCTGTATCGTTTTGTTGATGGTAATGTTCGTATTTCATATTTTAATCCGTTTTGGGATTTATTCCGCACCCATCGCCGAAGACGACAGGATTGTGGAAATAGGCGGCCTGGTAGGCGAAAGAGGTACACGTGCCCTTATCCCGATGTTGTATCTTGTATTAATCAGCATGGCCATCGGCAGGCTGGTCAGTAGAGCCGGATTTTTTGTTGTCTCTGTTTTGATGCTGATGATCGGCCTGGCCGGTGTCGTTTTGAGTGAAACCAGATCGACGTATGGGGCATTGGCTATCATGCTTTTTGCTTCGTTGATATTTATGAGGGGCAGGATCAGGAATTCGATTCTATATATGTTCGTGGGATTGTTCTCGATATATGCCGCTACTTTAATAGGTTTCGATTTCCTGGCGAGATTCAGGGCCGAAGGCGGTCAGGGAGATTATTCCGTACCGACATATTACCAGTGGCGTCACGGCTGGCGCGGCATCGAATACGAAACGATAG
>CAYVXS010000001.1:9289-22275 GCA_964454885.1 uncultured Pirellulales bacterium | reverse complement strand
AACCCTATTTCCTCCTGACGGGCAGAGGAGTCGGGGCGATGCATCCCGCACCCAAGGGCGAGACACCTTTTGTTGCATTTTACCACTCGGAGTATTTGGGATGGCTCGACAGATGCGGCTTGATCGGATTGGTTGCCGTATTGATTTTATTCTTTGCCTGCCTGTGGCGAAGCTTTGTGTTAGCCAGGAGCAATATTCCTTATCTGGATTACTTCGGGATAACGAGTTTCCTGCTTATTATAGCCTTGGCGGCGGACGGTTTCTTCCATCCGATTCTTTCTCACTACCGGGCGGCGTCGCTATTGGTATGTTTCGCCGCTATTACTGCGAACTGGCCGGACATCTATCTGAGCATTACCGGTGAAACGATTGCTGTTGAGCAGGAGGAAGAATCCGGGCTTGTCTTAAGCTATCAATAGTAATTTTGAAAAAGATACTTCCAAATCGTAACCTGATATTCATTCAGCATAATTCATATTCGAAATTCGTATAATGCGCGTACTAATGGTAGAACATTCAGGCACAGGTGGCATGTATGCATACGCTGATGCCTTGTGCAGGTCTCTGGCCGAAGCCGGTGCGGATGTCACCGTACTGACCAGCTCGGCATGGCCGGAAAAACCTGTGCCGTTTAATGTGGAGAGGCGCCTTTCGGAATTCACACGGGAACAGGGCGGTGGTTCGAGACTTCACTGGGCGGCGGACAGATTCTGCCGGAGCGTGTTAAACAGTTTCAGGCGGAACCGGTTTGCCTTGAGGGGAAACTTTGACGTGGTTCATTTTCAGGGAGCGGGAATGCCTTTGCTGGACCAGTTCTTTCTGAGACCTTTGGCGAAAAGGCTGCCTGTTGTAATGACCGTTCACGATATTAAATCTCATTACGAACGGTTTGTCAGCAGGGATTCGTTCCTGAGACGAAGCCTTCGAATTCCTCATTGTTTGATTACCCATTACCGGAACGGCAAAAAACAGCTAATCGAACATTGGGGTGTTGAAGATGAACGAGTCGCTGTCATACCTCACGGAATCATGACACCTCTGCATCATCCTGTCGGCCGGTCGGAGGCTCGCAAGAAGCTAAACCTGCCGCAAGAGTGCCGAATCCTGCTGTTTTTCGGAAGTATCCGTCCGAACAAAGGTCTGGATGTTCTTCTTGAGGCTTTGAATGATATTCGATTGCATGACCCTGAAGTTTTATTGATTGTAGCAGGCGTCGTTCCCCGCGGGATGAACTTCCAGAGGTATTCGGATATTATTCAAAAACTAAACCTCTCGGAAAACGTCAGAGCAGAAGTCAATTTTATCCCGGACGAGGATGTGGATAACTTTATGGCGGCGGCTGATGTCGTTGTATTGCCTTATGTGAAATTTGAAGCACAAAGCGGGGTATTGCTTCGCGCTTACGCACACAAAAAACCTGTTGTTGTCAGTAACGTCGGGGCGATGGGTGAGCTTGTTTCGTCGGACAAGGTCGGCCTGGTTGTTGAGCCTGGTAATCCCAAGGACCTCGCGGAGGCTATTATAAATGTTCTGGATAATTCCGGAGATTTTCAATCTCATTATACGAAGCAGATCGAAGAAAAAAATAGCTGGAAAAATATTGCTGAAATGACCATTCGCAGCTATGAAAAGGCAATAAGCCTCTGGAGATAGAGTCGAGATATATCGATGAAGCTGATTAAGTTTTTACGATTGATGGTTTATTATTGTTTTGCCCGGCACTTGCCCGCATCCGATAGCAGGTTCGGTAGATGGGCCAGGCCCCTGAGACGTTGTGCCACTAAGGCGTTATTCAAATACGCGGGTGGGAATATAAATATCGAAAAGGGTGCATATTTCGGCGACGGCTCACAAATCGAGATCGGTGACAATTCCGGTATCGGTGTCAACTGCCGGGTTTGCGGCCCCGTAAAAATCGGCGACAATGTTATGATGGGGCCGGAAGTGATTATCCTGACAGTCGGTCATAAATACGACCGGCTGGATATTCCCATGCTCGAGCAGGGCCATAATGAACCGGAGCCGGTGACAATCGGCGATGATGTCTGGATAGGGACAAGGGCGATTATTTTGCCGGGAATCTCCATCGGAAAAGGGGCCATCGTAGGGGCCGCTGCGGTTGTCACGAAGGACGTGCCGGAATATGCAATAGTCTGCGGCAATCCGGCGAAAGTAATAAAATCCAGGAAGGATAATTCTTAGCAGTTGAGTTAAAAGATGCGCATTTGTTTTATTGCAGTCGGAACTTTCAATCATATCGGGCCGTACCTCGATTATTTCGAACAGGCCGGCCACGAGGTCTGTTTCGTGAGTCTATCCCCCGGTCCGGAATGTTCCGTTCCGACGTACAACCTCGGCCTTGGCGGGAAATATTCCGAGACACAGGGCAAATGGAAATATCCTCTCAGTATGCTTCTGGCAAGAAAATTGGTCAAGCGTCTCAAGCCGGATATTGTTCATGCACACTACGCGACCAGTGCCGGATTGGCCGCATTTGTATGCGGATTTCATCCTGCTGTTGTAACGGTGCATGGAAGCGACTTGACAACCGGCATCAAGTCCGGGATTTGGCGGGTTTTATTGAGGAAAATTTTCAGGTTCGCAGATTGCGTCAACGTAGTGTCCGATGATCTCGGCGAGATGGTATTGAGCCTCGGCATAAACAAGGAAAAAATAGAAATTCTTACCCTCGGCATCGATACGCAGCGGTTCTTATTTACCAGGAGAGCTAAAATCGAAAAGTCCCGTCCCTTGAGATTGGTATGTACAAGACGGCTTGAGCCGGTTTTCGATCACGGAACAATTATCCAGGCCCTTGCCTTGTTGAAGGAAAAAGGTATTATATTCGAGATGGTATTTGCCGGTAACGGCTCTTTGATGGGGGTGTTGAAACGACAGGTCAATGAACTTGGGCTTGATGATTGTGTGAGCTTTATGGGAAAAGTTCCCAACGAAGATTTGCCGGAGCTGCTCGGCCGAAATGATGTGTATCTGTCGGCTTCACTCTGGGACGGGACAAGCCTTTCGTTGCTGGAGGCCTTAGCGACGGGTCTGTTTCCGATTGTCTCCGATATCAAGGCCAACTCGGCATGGATTAAAGACGGCGTGAATGGTTTCTTACATAAAATCGGCGACGCCGGGAACTTGGCTGATTGCATTTTGCGATTGCTTAGTGGGCCTGAAATCGTGGAAAAAGCCGGTCCTTACAACAGGAAAAAGGTTGAAGAAAAGGCCGACAGAAATAAAAATATGAAATGTCTCGAATCCGTTTATAGAAACTTAATTCAAAAAGCGCGTTAAACGCATTGTAGAGTTCTATGCACATACTTTACATTCATCAGCATTTCGCCACTCCAAAAGGCAGCACAGGTACCCGTTCTTACGAATTCGCCCGCCGGTGGATCAAAGCAGGGCACAAAGTGACTATGGTCACGGGCTATTATGACATAGGCGGCCTGCCCCCGGGGAATAAATTGTACCGCAGACTTGATATAGAAGGGATTAATGTTGTCGTTGTAGGGACCAAATACAGTAACAAACAATCTTATATTCGAAGATTGTTCTCCTTTATGTCTTTTTGTATTTTTGGTTTGTATGCCGGACTGAAGACCGAAAACGTTGATATTATTTACGCGACAAGCACGCCGCTAACCATAGGAATCACGGCGAGAATCCTGAAATGGCTCAAACATGTTCCGTATGTTTTCGAAGTGCGTGACCAGTGGCCTGAAATACCCATCGAACTTGGAATTATAAAAAGCGGGATTATAAAGAAGCTTCTATTGGGGCTGGAAAAGAGCATATACAAACGCAGCTCTGCTATTGTTGCACTCTCTCCCGGAATGGCCGAAGGAATAAAGAAAGTATTGATTGTGGAAAGACCGGTGGAGGTTGTACCCAATAGTTGTGACATCGATGTTTTCAGGCCGGATATCGACGGAGCCTTGATTCGTGAAAAGTATAGATGGGCCGGTAAGCTGGTTCTGCTGCACTTCGGTGCTATGGGCAAGACAAACGGCCTGGATTTTGTCATCAAAGCCGCGGACAGACTGGAAGATAATCACGATGTTCATTTTGTGCTTGCCGGGCAAGGGAGTTTGAAAACAACATATACCAAAAGAATCAAAAAGCTTGGGTTGAATAATATCCAAATTATGGATGCGTTACCGAAGGAGAAATTGCCCGAGCTTGTTGCGGCCTGTGACGTTGCGATGGTAATCTTTGCCAATTTTCCTGTCCTGGAAAATAATTCCGCCAATAAGTTCTTCGATTCCCTCAGCGCGGGTAAACCGATACTGTTGAATTACTCCGGCTGGCAGAGAAAAATTCTGGAGGAAAATAATGCCGGCTTCGGCTGCGATTTGGGGAATATAGAGCAGTTTGTGGAAAAAGTCTCATATTTGAATTCGCATAGAAAACAATTGAAAAGCATGGGAAAAAACGCCCGAAAAATAGCAATGGAGAATTTCGACCGGGATAAGTTAGCCTCACAGGTGTTGTCTTTGCTCGAAGAACAATGCCCTCGGAAAGATCAATAATGTCATCTTCACACACCGATGCCGATTCAGGCAAATCGGTTTCTATAAAGCAGGCACAAGCTCCGAACGTATCAGGGATGGCGCAGTGTCATATCTCTGCCTTTCCGGGACGTTTTATGACTGAGATGGGACCTCGCTGGTTGTGTGCGCTCTATCGGTTTTATATTAATCATCCCGGGGGCGTCTGTTATGTTGCGGCAGATTCTTCCGATAAAGTAGCAGGTTTCGCGGTGGGGGGAGAGCCCGACATTCGGGAGAGGTTCCTTCATACCGTTTTGCTGCATTATCCTCACATTATTTTCTGGAAGTTTTTAACTAAGCCTTTAGTGAGGGCGGTACTTCTCGAAGAACTATTCAAAAAGCTGCATTTGAAACGCAAAGAGATTTCTTCGGAAAATATCGATTCGCATAAAAGCTTAACCAAGTGCGGCAATCTTTTATCTATTTGCGTTTTGTCGGATTATAAAGGCACCGGCGTCGCGAATCAGCTCATCGAAACTTTCCAGAAGGCCTGTGCCGCCGAAGGGTACAGGCATTTGACACTCTCGGTGTTGAGCGAGAATTTACGCGCCATCGCTTTTTATAAAAAGCATGGCTGGTACGAGACAGGTGTCACAGGGGCAAGCACGAAGTTTGCCCTGGATTTATAATTATCGATTAATCGTATTCGGATAACTAACGTGCAGGATTTACCTTTTGTCAGTGTTATTATGCCGGTTCGCAATGAGGCGGATTTCATCGGGCAGGCTTTGCAAAGCATACTGGATAGTGACTATCCCGCCGGGAAGATGGAAGTTCTGGTGGTCGATGGTGACAGTAGCGACGATACGCGGCGGATTGTCGAAAAGTTATCTGAATCGGATGAGCGGATAAAAATATTTGACAATCCCCGGCGAATAGTTCCGACTGCGATGAATATCGCTCTCAAGCAGATGCGAGGGGACGTATTTATCCGAATCGACGGCCATGCGAAAGTACCCGCCGATTTTATCAGTAAATCGATTCAGTGCCTCAATGAACATCCTGATGCCTGGATTGTGGGTGGTTATATCGAGACCGTGGCGACCGATTTTATCGGTAAGGCGATTGCCGCGGCGATGTCTTCGCCGATAGGCGCGGGAAATGCCCGCTTCAGGCTTGGTGATTACGAAGGCTGGGTTGATACCCTTGCATTCGGGGCGCACCATAAGTGGGTGGTGGATAAAATCGGATATTTCGATGAGGAATTGGTCCGGAATCAGGATGACGAGTTCAATATGCGTGTCATTTTGGCCGGCGGAAAGATATGGATGTCGAAATCAATCCGCAGTACATATTTTGCAAGGTCCTCGTTAGGCAAATTATGGAGGCAGTATTTCCAGTATGGTTTCTGGCGGATTAGAACACTGCAAAAACATAAAAGGCCTGGGGCACTGCGGCAGTTAGTGCCGTTGTTGTTTGTGCTTTCTATTCTGTTTTTTGGTGTCACGGGATTATTTTGGAGACTTTGTTGGTATTTGTTGGAGACCGGGATGATTTTTTATGTGATGGCATTGTTTGTCGGTGCTTTTATTGTCGGGCTCAAATCCGGCTGGCGGTTTGTGCCGGTTGCGCCTTTGGTTTTTGCGATTTTGCATTTTGCTTATGGCCTGGGCTGCCTTTGGGGGCTCATCAGGTTTTCCATCCTCAAGGGGTGGGGTATGAAAAGGCCGGAAGAGATACGAGTGTCGAGATAGTAAATCGAAGATGAACGAGATTATAGAAAAATATCAAGATCGCTTCGCCGAATTTTTCGGTACCGAGCGGGCCTTTGCTTTCTGGAAGGGCAGGGTGGCGTTATATGCGATATTGAAGGCGGCCGGGATAGGTCCAGGAGATGAGATAATTCTACCGGGTTATACATGCGTTATGAATGTCAATCCCATCAAGTACCTCGGGGCAAAACCGGTCTATGTCGATATCGAGCCGGTGACATTTAATATCGACGTGAATCTGCTGAGGGACAAAATTACACCGCGGACCAAAGTCATTATCGCCCAGCATACATACGGCTATCCGTGTGATATGGATGCCGTTATGAAAATCGCCGCCGAGAACGGAGTTATTGTCATCGAAGATTGCTGCCTTGCTCTCGGTACGAAATATAAAGGTAAGATGGTCGGGACGTTCGGCAAAGCGGCATATTTTTCCTCCCAGTGGAATAAACCTTATACTACCGGTTTGGGTGGGATGGCGATTACAAGTGATTCGGAATTAGCGGCGAAAATTCAATCGTTCTGCGAATCTAAGATGTGCCTGCCTTCGAGCCGCGAAGTTTTTATGCTGTGGGCGCAATTGTTAATATACAGGTTGTTAATTTATCCCCGGACGACAGCGCTTGCCCAGAACCTGTTCAGGTATCTTACGAAAAAAGGTGCAGTTGTCGGCTCGTCGAATACAAGTGAATTTCAGCCGGTTATGGCGGATGATTTTTTCAAATCTGTAAGTGATGTTCAGGCCCGCTCCGGCTTGAGGCAGCTAAGCAAAATTAATGAAAATCTCCGGCACCGTAAGGAACTGGTACAACTCTATGACAATATTCTTGAGCAAAAAGGATGGACTGCTCAAAAGTATAATAGTGACACCTGTGAACCGGTTTTAGTCAGGTATCCTTTGAGGATTGACGATAAATCCGAAGCTCTCGGAAAGGCCGCCGGTGCCGGAATAGAGCTTGGTAGTTGGTTCGAATCTCCTTTGCATCCGTTTGAAACACCTTTGGATGTGTATGATTATGAATCCGGTTCTTGTCCCCAGGCGGAAAAAGCCGCAAGGGAAGTTGTGAATTTACCCTTGCATCCCCGTGTTAACGAAAAAACCGCTCGAAAGACAGTCGAATTCATAACCGGTTTTAATCAGATTAAATCTTAGGGTGCAGGAAAAACTTCAGTTATTAAATTGATCCCCCATTATTATTTGTGGATCGCTCCTCGCAGTCCCTCCATCTTCAAATAACCTTTCCGCCACACAACCACACCGGATACTAAAACGACCACAATATACACACCTGCAGCGTACCATGTCCTTATCTGGCTCATCGCCAGGCCGATGACGGCGTAAAGACCGGCTAACAGATAGCAAATCGCAACGGTTTTTTTCAAGGGGATTCCCCTGTCAATCATCTGGTCGTAAATATGTCCGCGATCCGAAACGAACAGCGGTCTGTGATTGATTAATCTGCGAACCAGCGCCACCGACGTATCGAGAATCGGCAGGCCGAATACGACAATCGACGCCAGCCACCATCGGGGGACACGCTCCGCGAACAGGAGCATCAGCGCCGCCGCAGCGAAGCCAAGGAGCATACTACCGGCGTCACCCATAAAGATTTTCGCCGGATGTCTGTTGAAAGGCAGAAAGCCGCACACTCCGCCGACAAGTCCGAGACAAATTATAATCCGAACCGGGTCGCCGGTCGGGCTATATCCCCATGTCGCCAGATGGATTGACAAAAGCAGCAGGGCGACTGTGATGATTGCCGTCACTCCGGCACAAAGTCCATCCAGGCCGTCGATTAAATTCAGTGAATTGGTTGCTCCCAGGACGAAGAAAAAAACGATTGCAACGCCGAGAACCATTTCGATACTGTCAGTCATCGGCAGATGAAGCGGTCCGGCGACGCGGTACAGATTCGGCCTGATACCAGCCAAAAGTAAAATACATGCGGCAAGAATCTGGCCTAAGAATTTATACCTCGGCTTCAAGTCGAATATGTCGTCGGTCAATCCCACAAAACACGCTATTGCACCGCCCGCCAGAATTCCGATCAGCCATCTCAGCGAAAGTCGGAAATGTTCCTGGTCGATTAGAGCCGCGTTTTGATTCTGGCCAAGGCAATATATGCCGGTAAGAATTCCGACACTAAGGCCGACGAAAATACCGACTCCGCCAAGATATGCGATGGAGCCTTTATGGGTCTTGACGAGATTGTCAGGCTTATCGACGATTCCGAGCTTCAGCGCGATGCTCTTGCACAACAGCGTAGCGACAAGAGCCGAAAGAAAGGAAAAAACTGGGACAGGCCAGAATTGCAGCACCCACTTTAGAGGTCTTTCCGAACCTATGAGATTGTCCAACATAGTCTTTCCTGAAAGTAATATAGTGCCGTTGCACACTGCTATGCTCTTAATTTATATATTCGGCAGATATCGAGCATATATTAAATGAATTGTTGCCGAATCGATACACGAGATCAGGCAATCTTCGAATCACCTTTTATAAAATCAGGATTTTTTTGTCCCGTCTTACCGGTTAATTCACGCAAAATGATTTCTCCACATATAAAGCAGTGTGAACAACGGCGAAAAAATATATCATTTATTTGTAAAAAGTCAAAAACGTTATTGACCTTTTGGTCGAATATGACTATATGGTCAGCTTTATGAAAACAAAATGTATGAAAACAGTTAAGACAAGAACGCAGAAAAGAGCCGGCAGAACCAAACGGAGACTTAAAAGGGCGGCCCTGGATGTTTTCAGCGAAAAGGGTGTCGATGCCGCAACGGTGGAGGAAATTACCGAAAAGGCCGACCTCGGCAAGGGCACTCTCTATCAGCATTTCGACGATAAAGAACAGATGGTAGTAACATTGGTCGAAGAGGCCATCGAGCATTTGATCGAACGAATACGGTCTTATGATGATACACCGGAAACTCTCGAAGAGATGTTGGAGCATTTACTGGATACCCATTATGAATTTTCCGTGGAGTCCAAGGAGGAATTTCTTTTGCTTTTTCAGGGAAAGTTATTGTTGAAGCTCGAATCCGAAGCCACAGAGGAGCTGGAACAGCCGTATATTCGTTATCTGGAGGAAATCGAAAATCAGGTTGCAATGTATCTGTCTCCGAGAATTGATCCGCATAAAATCAGGCGGTTAGCTTGTGCCGTGGCGGGGTTCGTATTCGGATTTTTCTCGTTTGCCATGATCGGCATGGATTCGGATGAAATCCAAACAAGTATCAAGCCGCTCAGGCGGGTTTTCGTAAGGAGTTTGTCTGCGTTCCTCGGGCGATAATATTCGCTCTTGAATGAAACTTTTTTTTATTCAGGACGTATGTAGTTAAGATTCATATTGTAACTTTTGGAGTATTTATGACAAAAGAGCAAAAAAAGACGGGGCATTTAACACCAGGAGAGATTAAGAAGTTCAGAGGATTGCTTTTGGAAAAAAGAAATGAGCTTTTGGGTAACGTATCCTATATGGAAAAAGATGCGTTGCGCGAGGACAGGAGCGATTTATCCAATATGCCGATACACATGGCCGATGCGGGAACGGACAGCTACGAACAGGAATTTACTTTAGAGCTGATGGACAGTGAAAGAAAACTGATTACCGAAATAGACCAGGCCCTTGAAAGGATCGAGGACGGCACTTACGGTATATGCCAGGGCAACGGCGAGCCGATACCCAAGCCGCGTCTGGAAGCCATTCCCTGGGCCAGATACTGTGTTGCCTGTGCGAATATTCAGGAAAAAAGACGCCAGAAAAGCGGGGGATATTTGAATAAATATACTTTTCCGAACGATATCGAAGACGAAGACGAAGATGACTCCGACACGGATAATATTAAGAAAGTGAGTTAGGCCATTGAGAAAATAATAAAGGAAATGAACGGATGCGTGTCCGCTTCTTAGTCGATTTATTGTTTTATTACATGGAGGTCTAAAATGGCAAAGAAGAAAGCAGCAAAAAAGAAAGCAGCAAAGAAAACAACAAGCAAGAAGAAAAAATAACGATTGAAGGAGTTTAATTTCAGGCCATCGGTGTTAGTTAACCGGTGGCTTTTTTTATGCCTTCTGATATCCGGCACTTGTGAATTTGTTTATTTATAGGCATTTTGCCTGGTCATTTCGAGTAAAGCGCCCGTTTTTAAAAACCTCCCGATAGACCGATGAATTAATTAACAAGTGAATTTTGACTTTTTTAAGGAGTATTGATTATGGCTGCGGTAGATTGTTGCTGTGGAATGTTATTCTGCTCGGAAGATATTGAACAACACCGGATTCCGGAAATTCGGATCGATAGGGTCCTGGATGTTCGTAATAGACTTAGATCGGGAAAATATAATATTGCTGAACGTTTAGATACCGTTATAGATAGACTACTTGAAGATATTCTTGTTCAGAAGCCGCCGAAGGTTAGATGATCGTGGTGTATTTGTGCAGAATTTCAAAATTATTACGATATGCTTTAGTTTTTTACTTCTGCCATCGCTATCCGTTCAATGTCAAATACTGTTAAACCGAGATTTGCCGGTTTCATATAACGTTCCCGCATTTGCTCCGACCCGATATCTTCTATAAGATGCAGAGAATGTTTCGAAAGATAATCTCCAATATCCTTTGGTTCCAAACCAAAAATCCAGAGTGGAAATCTTTTGACCATCCATTTATACATGTTTTTTGTATTGTCATTGATATTTTTACCTTCGATAAAACTCTTCGGAACATAGGTAAAAACAATTTTACTGCCGGTGACAGCTCTTGCTACGAAATCCAAAGTTTTCGTATTTGCTTGCTCGGAGATATATTGTGTGACACCTTCCAGTATAAAGAGAGTTTTATAGGACGATTTGTATCCTGATTTTTTCAACTCGGTTTCGAGATTTTGCTTTTCAAAATCGACAGGAACATAAACAACATGATTCGGGAGCACGCCTAATATTTTTTTCATTTTTGCTTTTTTCTTTTTTATCACTGAGGGGTGATCAACTTCGAAGTATCTTATATTTTTCACGCCCGGAATATAATAAGCACGGCAATCCATTCCCGAACCGAGATTAACTACCGTTTCGACTTTTTTAAGGTTGTCTTTTAAGACATCATCTATATAACGAAAGCGGCAAAACATCCAGCCGACCAGTCCGGGTGTCGTTCTTTCTCTCCATCTCATAAGGAAATGAAATATTTTCGGCCGACGCATAAGAAATATTATAAACCTGTAAAAAGGCGGCAGTAACTTTTGAGCGAAAGGATCTTCGAACAATCGCTTTTCCTTCGGATACAACATCCCTGTTGCTTTTAGAAAAGCGACTCCCATACCTGTATTGATAGCTTTCACAGTACCGACCTTTAATCCCTTACCGACAAAACAAAAAGATTTTTAAGTACAAATCAAGCGCATTTATTAAAATCATCCCGCCGTCAAAAGACAATGATTCTCTCTTCAAAATGCAGATAAATTAAAGATTCAGTAAAAAATATTGTAAAATAGTAAAAATCCCGTAACATATTCGCGCGTTTTGTGTCTATAAATATAGACAATACACCTTCTGCGACTTTACAATCAATATGCGGCGTTTTTCAGGCAGTTCATTTGATAAATTCAGTTGGCTGTTTGTGCAAAAGGAGGATTATTATGAGATTAAGAAACGCATTTTATTTCTTAGCTTTCGTTTTGACGGTTTTTTGCAATAACTGCGGCACATTTTCCAAAGAAAATGACGTTCCTTCCGAACCGGAGCAGCTTCGTTTGTTTCTTCTTAAAGGTTATACTTCGGCCAAGTCTGTCATTGATGATGTCCGAATAGAATATGAGATTACTAAGATTCCTGTAAATCCTATTAAATTAAGTCCTACTGTTCGCGAAAAACTTAGGATAACAGGTTCAGTTGATGAACCATTTACGTTCGTAGAAGAATATATTCAAAAGAACGGTAAAGAAAGATGGGTATTTTTGAACTATGGAAAATCAGCGCCGACAGAGGATGTTTCTTATCGTGCCGAATTAGTAAGAACGGAAAATTCACCTCGTTTCAAAGTTTTTGATGGAAAATACACATTAGAATACATGAGCGTAAAAGATGGTACCACGAAAGTAGGTCGTGGCATTTTAGAGGCAAGCAACACTGGTTTTTTCAAATCAACCACAGGTCTAAGTTTTCATAGTCCGGTGAAATTTTTTGGCTATGTGCCTTCTCTTATGCCTGATGATGTCCTTTCAAGTCCACAGGTAGATATAGAAACGAAACCCGAAATAATAGATGGTTTGTTGGCATATAAGGTCAGCGCAGCTTTCAAAGAAACATACAAAGAACAAGATTTTACTACCGAGATAACTTATTGGTTATCTCCGGAACGCTCATGTCTGCCTGTTAAAATAGAAGTTTGGCTAAATGGTAAATTTAAAAGCCGTTTAGAAACAAAGGAATTTGTCGAACTTGAGGATGGACGATGGGTAATAAAGTCAATACTCCAGAGGAACTTTTTAGATGAGCAAGGCGAAGAAGGTCCCTGGGAGCTGGTAGATTATTTATATACTATCAGAAAGATTGAGCGTCATCCCGAGATCGATAAAGAAGTTGTGTTTGATACTTTGCCTGATAGTTTGCCGGAGGGAGCCCACATCGTTGATAAACGTTCCGGAAGTTCATACGGCTACATTAACTATCCTGGTCCGCCGGAACTGATTAAAAAACCTTTGCCTGATTTGAA
>CAYVXS010000001.1:5144-9189 GCA_964454885.1 uncultured Pirellulales bacterium | reverse complement strand
ACATTAACTATCCTGGTCCGCCGGAACTGATTAAAAAACCTTTGCCTGATTTGAAGGAACTTGGAGTAAATCTGCCACCAGCAGATGTGAATGATAAAAAGATTCTGGTATGTTTCTTTGACATGGAGCAACGGCCGTCGAGGAATTGTATTCTGCAAATAAGTAAAAAGGCAAAACAACTAAAGGAAAAAGGTGTTGTTATAATAACTGTCCAGACTTCGAAAATCGAACGAACTAAGCTCGATGAATGGATCAAAGGAAATAACATAACTTTCCCCGTTGGTATGGTTGAAGGAGATTCTGAAAAGATTCGCTTCACTTGGGGCATCAAATCTCTGCCGTGGCTGATTCTAACTGACAAACAGCATATCGTCACGGCTGAAGGTTTCAGCCTCGATGAGCTTGACGAGAAAATCAAAGATGGAGGTTAGAAACCTGCAATGATCCGGCCTGTTAGATGATGAATTCGAATATGATATCCAGGAAACATCTGATTATATTCCTGTTTATATGTATTGCTCTGTTCTTGTTGTGTTTGTCAATCGTAATGACCTCTGAAGAGGACTTATTGACTCACATTATGAGTGAAGTGAATAGGAATGGAACCTGCACATTTTCTACCGATAGTGGAGATGTAAAAATTCAGTCAAAAAAGGGAAAAATTGAGAATGATTTTTTGTTCTTATATGGAAGCTATGAGCCTTCTCAGAAAAGCGATGTTATCATATATATCAATGGCAGACCTTATCAATCAGGAGAACATGCCTTGATACACATGTTAGACCAAACGACATTAGAGATCACTATAACAGAAAGAACCTCGGTAAATGATGACTCTTCAATATCGATAAAACAATTTAAACTAAGTCGGACTGATAACATTTTTGACAAATTATGGAAGAAAGTCTGTTCTATACTCCCTTGATATACCAAGTGGATAAATCATATCATATACTCAAAACATGACAGAGAACATCCTTGCTTGACATGCGTATTATAATTCGTTAGTCTGGGTTTAACGGCAGGGCGGTTTGGATATGCGCTGTAATTTCTGCCGGAATAATGAAGTTTTAATACAAAAGACATGCAATGTTTGATATCGACCCTGTAGCATTTTTAATTACTTTGGCTGTGGTGCTGCCTTCGTTGACGATTCACGAATACGCCCACGCCTGGACGGCGTACAAATTCGGCGACGATACGGCCAAAAGTATGGGAAGGCTCACGCTCAATCCCATAGCGCATATCGACCCTATCGGAACAATTCTCGTCCCGCTTATCGCACATGTCGGCTGGGCAAAACCTGTCCCGGTCAATTTCACCGTTCTTACCAGGACACAAATGCTCCTGGTTTCCATGGCCGGACCGGTTTCGAATCTATTAATGGCGATTGTACTGGCTCTTGCTTATCACCTCCTGCCGGTAAAGGCAATACCTCTTGTCGAATTTTATATAGTATTTGGTGTTTTTCTGAATATAGCTTTGGCTATATTCAATCTTCTTCCAATTCCGCCTCTGGATGGCTCAAGAATAATTTACGCCGGTTTGAAATCTCAGAAGGCTATAATGGTATATCATAATATTTCACATTTCGGGATATTTATCGTTCTCGGTTTGGTATATTTCGGAGGATTTAGGTTGGTCATGGATCCTTTGATTGGATTCTTTTTCAATTTACTAAGAATGCCTTCGTTATAATAACGAAACAGGCTGGATGAGTGGATTAATATATAATATTAAGGGAGTTACGGCAATGATAAAGAAAAAACATTCAGGTGGTACGATTATCAATATCATATTTGCTTTGATTTTTTTCGGGCTTATCGTCATGGGGGTAATGTGGGTTATGAAAACCGCGGGTGACATGGGCGGGCAATATGCCGATGCGATGGTTGACACCAAACTAAAAGCGGTCGATGTCAAGTGCCAGATGAACATGCGGGCGATTTGGCAATGCCTGCAGGTATATGTGTTGGATAATAGCGAGTTCCCCGATTCGCAGGAAGCTTTGGAGCGGGAGTGCGGCGGAACGCAGGTGTTTAAATGTCCCGATCCGAACGGGCAAAAGTATGTTTATATTCCCGGCCAGGGTCCGGATATGCCCAGGCAGAACATTTTGCTGTACGAGCCGAACGCCGTTCACAACGGCAAAAGTAACGTATTACTACTCAGCGGGCAGATCACGGCATTTACACCAGAAGAGCTGAAAGCTGCAATAATGATGACGAAAGCGAGCATCAAGCGATAGGGCAAATTGTAGATTACTACGCAATTGAACTAACTGCCTCACAGTCAGCCGCCGATTGATACGACTAACAGCAGCAGGCCGATGATTCCAAAGGCCACTAACAGTGCTATACCAAAACCCACAGTGTCCGTTTTGTCCCACTTGCAGAATTCCCAGCTCGTATTAGGAAACATCTTTAGGTAGTCGAACCTGTGGGGCTTGGCGTAGGATAGTTCCAGCTCCCTCTGGTCGGCTTTACGATCAACCAGGACCGGCGTTTTCATTTTGGCATAAAATCTATCCAGGGCCTTTTCATCGTCAGGTTTTGTAAGGTAGCCTAACAGAATCAATAACACAAACGGCGTAAGGATTCTAAGCAGGGCCCGGATAGTTTCATTGAGGGCATGGGGATTTTTCGATAGGTCCCAGCCGATTTTGTCGATAAGGACCAGCATGATATTCAATTGCCCCCGGCCTTGAGGAACGCCGTCCTCGTTTATTTTAACACCCTGCGTCCAGAAAATACCTCTCGGCGGAAGCTTATATGTTTTGGTGAACTTTTCACCGACCGTAATCTGTGCCGGACGCGGACCCGTCGCCTGGCCTTCGGCATCGAGCTTGTCCCACCTGGCTATTTCTGCATTGCGCGTCTCGACGTCGATTTGATGCGCGGTATATGTTCTCTCCAACGGCTGGGGGCTGGTCAGCTTCGTAAGATATTGATTCGTTCGCACGCTCGGGAAAAACATTGGTATCAGGAGCGGCAGCGCGAAGAATGCGAGTAATGTCACTAAGATGGACGCCCATGCCGCCTTGCTGTTGGTTTTTCGCCACAGGATTCCCATCCAGAAAGAGGCGGCGAAAATCACTCCGATTTCCCATGTAAATTTCAACTGGCTCAGAATAGTTTCGAACTGCAGTGCGATCCATGCGCCGCCGACCACCACGACAATTCCCATAATTCTCCCGACGGCGACATAATGTTTTTCCGTCCTGTTGGGGGCAATTACCCTGTAGAGATTATGCGTCAAAAGTGCCGAGCTGGTAATCATCAGGCAGTCGGCCGTACTCATCAACGCCGCCATCAGGCACGCTATCATCAGACCGATCAATCCCATTTTCAGCGGGCCTAATAAATCCAGCGTTGCGTACCCCCACATCATGTCCGAATCGCTTACTGTCCCTACATACAGGACCGCCGCCGTAAGCGCGAATAGCCCCCACAAAACTGTGCAGACTCGCTTGATATAAAGTCCCGTCGTAAATCCAAACCGGGCTGCGTATTCGTCCTTGGCCGAACCCATGGCGGAAAGCTGGTTCGCCCCGACCGCGACATTTATCGTGACCATCAGCATAATTGTCAGGATATAATACCATGTGAAATCGATTGTCGTCGGGGAGCCGAATATCTCGAAGAAGGATTCCGGCAGCCGTTCGTGCATCGTCCGGAAGGCCCCCATCACGCCGCTGCTGCCGTAAATGCTGTTGATCTTGGCGAATGCGAACGGCAAAAGAATCAGCGAAAGTAAGATGATAAACATTCCCTGAATCATATCGGATAAAAATGCCGCTTCCAGTCCACCCGCGACGGCATAAATCAAAACAATAGTGCAGACGATAAACATTAAAGTACCCTGGCTGATATGCGAGAAAATCTTTTTGGGATTTTCCAGCCGAAGTTGTTGTAATCTTTCCTGCTCGGCGACACTGAGACTGGCAAAGTCCGCGGATTCCAGCTTGTCCAATTCCTGTGCCCGGTTATATTCTGCTAATTCGGCGGCTGTGTATTGCTCGACGCTTTTGGGGGTCAGCGCCATG
>CAYVXS010000001.1:2575-5134 GCA_964454885.1 uncultured Pirellulales bacterium | reverse complement strand
ATAAAACCAACCGCCTGAATCAGGGCATAGACTCCCGCCATTTTTTTCGAGCCGTAGCGGTCCTCGAAAAAATCCCCCATCGTCAACAGCCGCAGCCGCCGATACCACGGGCTGGTCATCCAGTAAACCGGCGTGGCAAAAAGAATATTCAGCGCCCCCCAGATTCCCGCCGCCCCATTTGTCACCGTCGTTGTTGTCACCGATACGGCACTGTCGGAGGAAGTCGCCTGCCCGAATGCGGCGAAGGTCTGGATCAGCTTGCCGAACCGCCGGCCCGCAAGAAAGTAATCTTCCTGATTCTTTATCCGCCGCATCGACCAGAAACCGATACTGATAATCACCGCGAAATACACAACGATGACAACGATGTCAATAATCGGCAGTCCGAACATCTTTCTCTCCTTTTATCCTTACCTCAGCTGTTTTTTCAAAAAGCGATTTTTTTGATCAATTCCAGATATCGTCGCTGGGAAATTGATTATAACCTGTAACATCGAACGGCTCGGTTTTTACCGCCCACGGGACTCCGAGCTCCGAGAGCAGCTTTCCCTGCTCGTACCCGGCGAATAAATACTTATCAAGACCGTTTACTACCGTTTTAATCGAATCCTGGTGCTCGAATCGCTTGATATGCCGTGAAGCAATACCGTGAGTCATCTTTGACGATTCGAATGCCCCGTTGACTGTCAGCGTAAAAGGTCGGCATAATTCAAGAGAGCCGTAATAAGACCTTTTATTCTGATATGCATACGCCAACTTTTCCAGCATCTGGATGCGCAGCTCGGAATCGTCTGATATTTCTTCTTTTTTCCCGTCTTTATGAGTGATTGTCACCCGGTTGAATTCAGCGTATTCAATCGTAGCTTTTTCACATTCTACCGTTGTAATAGGTTCCACCACTGTCTCGGCGCACAATGTCGCCTGGCAGACGATTTCCACGCCGTCTGTAGTTGTCACTCGCACGCTGCTGATATCCTCGCTTTCGATATTGTGGGCGTGATACAATTCCGCCTGCACCGTTTTCGGTTCCGCCAATTTCCATCGGTCCATCGAAGCTAAGTAAAGATTATTGCACAGAACATGAGCCAGAGGATTATTTATCGTGCCGTCCAGCACCCACTTCTCGTTATCTCTCAGCTTGCCGGCCCAGCCGCTCCTGTCGTAATACGAATCCACTCTCTCCCATGCACCGATGGAGCGGATGCGTTTGACTTTGCCGAATTTGCCTGAGCTTATTTGCTCCTTCATCTGCTGCATAATATTGGTATAAAGGTACTGGAAGCACACGGCCACCTTTTTGCCGCGTTTATTCACAAAGGCGTTCAGGTCGTCGTAGTCCTGGATTGTTGCCGTAGGGGGCTTTTCCAAAAACACATCGAATCCGGCCTCCAACGCCATTTCGGTCAGAGAGCTGTGGGTATGAATAGGAGTAGGAATAAAAATTACATCGCATTTGCCCTGCATGGTCTCCAGCATGTCATCGACTGTGGCGAAAACCTTGACGCCTTTTTCCCGGCAGGTTTCGACTCCCGGCCTTTTTCTCGCGGGATTAGATGTCACTGCCACAAGTTTGATTTTATTCGGGACCATCCAGATTCTTTTAATCAGCTCGAAGGCATATCCGCCTGCGCCGACCATTGCGATTCGTACCATATATTTTTATTTCTCCATAAATTCTGTAGAGTCAATCGTGACCATTTTTCCCGTATCTGCTGCGTCCCGGGCGCACAGGCAGACATGCGTCAGCATAAAAGCGTCCTGAGTGGTTAATTCCGGCTCGTATTCAGCCTTGCCGATAAGAGATAGCAGAAAATTTCGGAACATTTTGCCTCGTTCGGCTACGGGGACATCGACCGGCTCACTTCCATCAACAATCAGGTTGCATGTCCCTTTACTTGCGTTGGCTTCGAGCACGCCTTTCGTGCCCACGATTCGCACCCAGTCGTCGCCGTGCGTCGGGGCAGAAGATGGACGACATAAATCGATACTTATCGTTGCGTGTCCGCCGTTGAACATTTCCAGAACCAGTGCGCAATTGTCCTCGCAGTCTTTGTGGCTCGGATGGGCGAAGTTGCCCTGCATGGCTGAGACGTTCCGAAAGCCAAGGCCCGTTATGTAATTGATAAAATCGATTGCGTGGATACCCACCCAGCCGATTGTCCCGCCGTAAGTGTCACGGTCGGCGAACCAGTCGGGCCGTGTGCCCCATTTATAGCTCTTGCGGCCGTTGGCAAGGACTACTTCGCCGATATCGCCGTTGCGATAGATATTATGTGCCGTGATGAATGCGCCTTCCGAACGCATCGAGTGCATCGCGAAGAGTTCCACGTTGTTATCTTTGACCGCCTTAAAAAGTTCCCTTAGTGACTCATGAGTAAGTGCCAGGGGTTTTTCGCAGATTAAGTGACATCCGGAATTTGCCGCCTCGATAGCGATTTCGGCGATTTTATCCAATCGGGTACTTATGACCGCCACATCCGGCCGAACCTCGGCCAGCATTTTACTGTAATCCTCGTATCTTTTGATTTTGTCGGTATAAATCTTGTGGTTGGTTACCGT
>CAYVXS010000001.1:0-2565 GCA_964454885.1 uncultured Pirellulales bacterium | reverse complement strand
CGTAACAGGGGGTTCGTTTTGCAGCGCGGGAGCGAAAGCTACAAGTTCCGCTTCGGCCGTCTCGAGCATATCGTCGAAGACAAATACCGAATGACCGAAACCGCCGATGCTCACCACTTTCAGTTTGCTCATCGATTCTCCAGAAAGAATCCTTTATACCGGAACATACATTGCTACTTCTATACCATAAACCGGCATTTCCTGCAATTGATTTTTGCCGTTGCTGTTTCCAAAAAGTAATACCAATTATAATTGATCTTTTCACCTTTTGTCATTCCGACCAAGAGCCACGATGTGGCCCGAAGTGGAGGAATCTATTCAAAACAGACCTGTCCCGAGCGTAGCCGAGGGATTCCTCGACTTCGCTTTGCTTCGCTCGAAATGACATGAAGAATCTACTGAAACTTATTAAATAGAAACGGTAGTAAAATATGCTCTATACGTAAAGCGCGTACGCGCTTTACGTACAAGCTTGTTAATTATTATCGTGAAATAAGTTTAAGAATTTATTGGAGGCAGTATGTTTATTTCAATTCTTTGATGCCGGATACTTGGATCCAGGTCTGTCTTACATTGTTTATCTTCTATTGGTTGTCAGCCTGTATGCTATTTATTCTTTCCAGCACATTTCCTGCAATTGATTTTTGTCTGTTTGCTTTAACGAATTGATTCGGCTGAGATGTTAATTTAAGGGGCGGATTTGTTGAGTTATTTCAACGGCTGTAGTATACCTAAGGGTGCTGCATCATATAAACATTTAAGGGAATTAAATGCCCGTTCAATAGTCTCTTTTGTAGTAGGGTGTTGTTTTCCTTTGCTAATTGCCGTAGCCCTTTCAGCCCATTCAGTAAGTATAACCAATACGGCATCTTTTATCTCTGGATTTTTTAATTCTTCTGAAAGTTTTATCACCGCAGTACAGGCGTGTACTACTGCAAAATCGAGCTCATTTATTACTTCTTGGTATTTTCCTTCTTTCCCAAGCTTTTCAGCATAGGTGTAACTCTCCAAAGCCCTCTGCCAAATACGGCGAATTTCATCTTTTATAATCATAAACATCATCCTACCAACGGACCGTGTTGGATGCAATCACAAGTTCATAATCTCAATCAAGTCATACTTTGCTCTGGTCCCGGCTGAGATTGTCGATTTGAGGAGCTGCTACGCATATTAAGAATGGTCGCCTATATATGTTTCAAAATCTTCAATCAATTTAAAAGGAATGTGGGAACAAGCTACTGCAGACGAAACAATATTTAATGACAGCGATAAAAGTCTTGCAACGTTAATTTCTTCATATTCTTCTTTAAGAATCAATCGTGCTAAACGCAAACCTACTTTTGAATCTTCTTCTTCATGTAAAATTCTATTTGCTTCATCATAGACATCCTTGAGATGTTTGAGGAAAGATAGTTCTTTTTGGTGTTCATTTAAAGACAAGGTCTCTTCTGAGCACATATTTCTATCAATTTTATTTTTATATATAGTCAAGTATACCCTAAATACTTCACTCAACTTAATCTCGTATTCTGCATCATCATCAAATGTACTAATTGCCAATGATATAAAATTTTTCCAAAATGCATTTTTGAAACTCAATGCTTTACCAGGAAGTTCCGAATTTTTTGAAATATCTATGTCTTTATTTATACATTCCATACAAAACTGATAAAAGCCCCTAACAAGTTCCGAAGGTTTTTCCATAGCAAAATCCTTATCCGGTGTTTCAGTTTTTTATTCTATGAGGTTATTTTCAATCAGATACTCTCTTCCCTTTTGAAGAAGATAATATTCTGATGGTTTACCATCATAGTAATCATGCGAATATAAATATTTATCCCACATTCGCTCAAGGAAATACTTAGTTTTTGTTAAGCTAAGACCCAAATATCCAGCAATTATCTCCTCAGTCGGTTCACTTCTACAAGACGATAAAAATACTAAGATTTTAACTTCATTTTCATTGAGTTCGCTGATTTTTGTTGGCTCTTCATGTATGGTTCTGAGCTTTTCATTCTCTTGCTTTAGCTTGGCGTTCTCGGTTTCGAGTTCGCTATACTTTTTTTCTAATTCTTTAAGTCTTTCCCGTAGAACAGCACTAAGAGGCATATCTTTTAGAAGTTCAGTTATTATTCCCATCTTTGTATTTCTCCTAATTTTTTAATCAAAATTCCCACTCACTCTTGCCAAACAAACACATCATATTTCCGCAAAGTTTCAATCTAACACAAACATCTTTATTTTCAAGAAAAATACTAATCGTTGAACTTTCACCGAGTTCGTATTATTTAGGCCGATGAGAACCGACTCAAGGTCATTTTTCGGTGAAAAACGGGGATTTCTCCTTACATTTGGCCGATTACTGGTATAATAATAAACAGCATACAGCGAGTAGCGTATAGCGGTAAGTAAGTTAAAAGTTCAATTCGACGATTAGCCCTCAGATTTATCTGGGGGTTGACCCGGCTTCGCTTGTAGCTTCGCCGTGGCAAGAAAAATGCAAAACAAAGCCAATCCTTCGACAAGCTCAGGACACGTTTGCCGGCCTTCAGCCGAAATTCTAAA